>CAZZZX010000440.1:0-3328 GCA_964658585.1 uncultured Novosphingobium sp. | reverse complement strand
ACTTCTTTAAGGCTATTTGCCCTCCAACTCACAAGTTGCCGTTTGACCGCGATCTCTGAGCGGGTTACTTGGATGGGTGGCTATCTCTCTGGTTTTCCAGGAGATAGTCTCCTATCCAGCCGTCGATATTGGCGCGCGAGCAGTCAGAACAGGGCGAGTTGGTCCGGATTTCTGCGCACCGCGCGGCGCCGTTGGCCGGCGTAGCGGACGATGTTCTCGTACTGGCGGTCGGTAAAGCTGAGAACATGGATCTCGCCCTTCTCCGGCAGCTGCAGCTCGAGTCGCCGGATATAGGCTTCGAACTGCTCCTTGCCGTTGCAGAACCGGGCATACACCGAGAACTGGCTCTTCTCATAGCCTTCGTCGAGCAGATACTCACGGAAACGGCTGGCCGCGCGCGCCTCGGCCTTGGTTGCGACCGGCAGGTCGAACATCACGAAGATCCACATCAGCCGATAGCCGCTCAGCAGGCTCGCGGTCATCGCAGCGGCGCGTCGAGCCCGGCGAGCTCGAGCGCGGAGGGCGGCTGCGGGAGGACGAGATCGGCAGCACGCCCGGTCTGGAAGCTGCGCGCAAGGCTTTGCGCGGCGCGCATCGCGGCTAGCGACACGGTGGTCACCGCACCCGCCTCTCCCGGCAGGTCGAGCGCGATCAGCGCGGCGAAGGCGCGCTTCGCTTCGGGCGTCACGCCGGCGATGCCGCTTGCGAGCAGGCGCACGGTCAGCGCGTCGACCAGCGGGCGGAACGGCTCGATGACGTCGTCGGCCAGCGCGAAGGGATTGCCGCGATTGGCATGGTGGACGCCGATCGAGGGGTGCAGCCCCGCCGCGACCACGGCACGCGCGCAGGTCGCGCGCATCACCGCATAGCCATAGTTGAGCAGCCCGTTGACGCCGCCGGCATCGCGGTCGCGACGGAAGTCCGCGCCCATCAGCAGGCTCCAATAGCGACGTGCGGCCTGCGCCTCGACATTGTCGGGATCGCCCGAGCCGACCTTGCGCGCGAGCAGGTCGAACGCCGCCGAGGGCCGTCCGTTGGCGGCGAGCACCGCCGCCTGCCAGCGGATCTTGGCGACGACGATGCTGCGCCACAATTGCTTGGCGAGCGGGCGCTTGGCCTCCCATTGCGCGCGCATTCGGCCGTTCTGAGCGTGATGGCCGTCGATCGGGAGGCACACCGCGGCGGGCGAATGGTTGGCGCCGCACAACAGCATCAGCGCGCCGCGCTCGGCGAGCGCGACCATCAGGTTGGTCGACCAGGTGATGCCATGGGCATGGACGATCACCGCCGAGACGTCGTCGAGCGGGACGCGGCCGACCTCCGCCTTGTCCTCCGAGACGATCATGAAGCCGCGATAGGCCGAGAGGTGGCGGCCGTCGGTGGCGATGTCGACGATCCGCTCCACCGTCCGACTATTTGGCTGCGGCAGCGGGAGGACGCGGCCGGGTCTTGCGTCGCCTGGTGCGTGCCGGAAAACCCGGATCGCGTACCGCGCCGAGCGGATCGACGATCACCTGCCGCGCCTGCCACTGCTTGAGCCGCGACGGCGCCGGGTAGAGGTAGCTGAAGGGGTCGCCCTTGTCGCGATTTCGTGCGTCGACATTCGCCTCGTGGAGCGGCGCGAGCGCGATCACGTTGGAGAATTTGACGACCCGGAACAGCTCGCGCCCGCCGCCGCGATCGATCGCGATCACGTCGTTGCGATGAAGCCGCAGCACCTTGCGCGCGGTCGGATGCCTGGACAGCACGGCGGACTGCCAGCCGGCTGATGAGCATCGAACATCGACACGACGTCGAGAACCCAGTTGTCGTTGGGCAACTCCCAAACGTCGCAGCGATAATTGGAGTCGCCCTTGTAGCCTTTGTAGGCGCGGCCATTGCGGTCGCGGATCGCGATCACGTTCATCCGCTCGGCGATGCGCACACGCCGGATGTCGCGGAACTGCGGATGCCCGGCGACGAACGCCTGCACGGCGGCGGGGAAGGCGGTCTTATCGGTCTTGCCCCGCGTCCAGTCGACGAGCGCCTGGCGGAGCGTGTCGTCGACCACCCAGGCCGGCTTTTTCCCGGTCCCCCCGGTGATCAGATGCTCGGGCTTGAGCGACCTGATCGGCACGCGGTGGACGACGGGCCTGATGCCGTCGGCATCGGCATCCCCGGCCAGTCCATAGGCCGTATCGTTATGGAGGCGTCCCGCCGTCATCTGCGGGGGACCGACCTGCCGAAGCCTCTCTTTGGGCTTGAGACCGTGATCGGGACGGTGACTGACCAGGATCCGGTCGATCGCCTCGCCGAGTGCCTCGCGGAAGCCTGGCCAAGGCTGGGGCAGGTCGGCGAACAGACGATCGAGATCGAGCGCCTCGGCGCGGCCCGCGGCGCTGGAAATCTCCTGGATCATCCGATGCGTGGTCACACCGGTCACCGCGGCGTCGATCGCATGATGGCGGTGATCGAGACGGTTCTTGGGCGCATTGCTGTGAGGATTGTCGACCTGATTATGGTCCCACAGCAGCGTGTTGAGACCCCAGAGCCGCCGCAGCATCGCGGTCAGCTGGCCGGGAATGACATAGACCGGGCGATCCTTCGAGCGGCCATAGAGGCTCTGGAGATATTTGCCGGTCATCACCGCGAGGTGCTGCGTATCCTTGAGCTGGCGTTCGGCGAAGCCGCCATCGCGCTTGATCCGCTCCATCGCATCGGCCTGGAACCGCCGCTGCTTGGCGGGTGGCAGATGGACGACCTGGCTCATGATCGCGGCCCAGCGCGCCGGCTCGGCGCTCCACCGCTCATACGGCGTCTGGTTGCCCTTCAGCCGGTTGCACGCGCGATGGACGATCACCTTGTTGGCCGGGCTGTCGTCGAGCGTCCGCGAATAGGGCAGGATATGGTCGATATCGACGGTCTTCGCGTGGAAGAGCTGATCGATGCCGATCAGCGATCCCTGATCGCCGCAATACGGGCAGTATCGGTTCATCACGCTCGCCGGGCTGAGCTCTTCCCACAGCCGCAGCAGCATCCGGTTGGCGCCGGTGTCGGCGATACCGTGATCCTGGAGGATCTTCGATCGGCGCTCGGCCGCGCGGGTATTCTCCGCGATCCTGCGGTTCGCCTCCTGCTTCTGGTCGTCGCTCTGCTTGAGTTCGCGCGCCATCTCGACGACGATATAATCCGGCTTGCCGTGGCGCCTGACGATCTCGTTGACGACCGAGCGGATCTGGTTGAGCCCGATATGGACGGTGGGATTGGCGATCCGGCCGAAACGGAGTTCCGGCGGATCGCTCGGATTCTCGCTGCCGGGCTTGAGATCGCGGTCGAGAATCTCGCCATA
>CAZZZX010000439.1:0-3334 GCA_964658585.1 uncultured Novosphingobium sp. | reverse complement strand
CCGGCGATCGCCGCGTTGGTCGTCGGCCCGGCCTGGGCCAAGGCATCCGCCGCGGACAAGGCGGCGGCGATCGAGGCGCTGACGCACCATTCGGCGGTGTCGCTGGCGCGCAACTTCAAAGGACCGGGCGCGACCGCGTTCACCGTCGATCCCAAGGTGATCGAGCGCGCCGGCAGCCCGATCGTCAGGGTGACGGTCGGCAGCGACACGCTCTACTACCGGATGCGCGGCGACAAGGTCATCGACGTGATCTCGGGCGGCGTCAGCCAGCTCGCGCTCCAGCGCGCCGACATCGCCGCAACCATCGCCTCGGGCGGGGTCGGCGCGATGGCGAGCAAGTTGCGCGCACTCGACCAGACGAAGTGACCGTCGGTCAGGGCAGCCTGCGCAGCGTGAAGCCGATGCGCTGGGGCGTGCCGCCATGCTCGAACGCCGCGTCGGCGAACCTGGGCGGGGCGAAATGCACCGGCGCATCGTTCGAGAAGCCGACCCGCTCGATGGGCAGGCCGAGCACGCGATCGACCTTGTGGTTGGCGTTGACATCGTGGGTGGCCTGCGCCGCATAGCGCCCCGGCGGCACATGCGGCACCGTGACGATTGTGGTTCCCGCCACCGCGGGCACGTCGATCGCGCGGCGGCAGTCCTTGAGGAACTCGCGCTCGGTACAGATGTCGACATGCACGAGCCCCCGCGCCGATTCGACGCCGTGGACCTCGACCTCGATCGGCGCTCCCTGTGCCGCCGCCAGCAGCATCGCCAGGACCAGGGGCATCGCGCCTAGAATCCCGCCACCGCGTGCGGCACATAGGGTGCCTCGAGCATCGCGATCTCCTCGTCCGAAAGGTCCAGCGACAGCGCGGCGACGGCATCGTCGAGATGGGCCGCCCTGGACGCGCCGACGATCGGTCCGGTGACCCCCGGCTTCTGCGCGACCCAGGCGAGCGCGACCTGCGCACGCGGCACGCCGCGGGCCGCGGCGACCCTGGCGACCGCCTCGATCACGGCACGATCGGCGCCGTCGGTATCGTAGAGCGTCCGGCCGAAGGCATCGGTCTGCTGGCGCGCGGTGCTCTCGGCAGGATCGCGGGTCAGCCGGCCGCGGGCGAGCGGGCTCCACGGGATCACGCCGATACCGTCCTCGATGCACAGGGGAAGCATCTCGCGCTCCTCCTCGCGATAGAGCAGGTTCAAGTGGTTCTGCATCGACACGAACGGCGTCCAGCCGTTGGCGCGGGCGACCTCGTTGGCGCGCGCGAACTGCCATGCCCACATCGACGAGGCGCCGATATGGCGCGCCTTGCCCGCGCGGACGACGTCGTGCAGCGCCTCCATCGTCTCCTCGATCGGCACCGCATCGTCCCAGCGGTGGATCTGGTAGAGATCGACGTAGTCGGTATCGAGCCGGCGCAGCGAATGATCGATCTCGGCGAGGATCGCCTTGCGCGACAGCCCGCCGCCGTTCGGTCCGTCCCGCATCCGGCCATGGACCTTGGTGGCCAGCACGATCGCGTCGCGATCCGCGAAATCCCTGAGCGCGCGGCCGACGATCTCCTCCGACGAACCCAGCGAATAGACGTTGGCGGTGTCGAAGACGGTGATGCCGAGCTCGATCGCGTGGCGGATCACCGCGCGGCTCTCCTCCTCGGGCAGCGTCCATTCGTGGTTGCCGCGCTGCGGATCGCCGAAGGTCATGCAGCCGAGCATCAGGCGCGACACGTCCAGCCCGGTATTGCCGAGTTTCACATAGTCCATCGTATCGTCCTTCCGATCCGTCAGCGTCGCGGCGCGGCGACCAGTGCGTGGTAGAGCGCGGCATAGGCGGCGGCGGGGCGCGCCCAGGAGACGTCCGCCGCCATCGCATTGGTCTGGATGCGCCGCCAGACCGGCGGATCGCGATACAGCGCGAAGGCGCGCGCGATCGCCGCGGCCAGCGCGTCCGCCTCGACCGGCGCGAACTGGATACCGGTGGCGACGCCCGCCGCCAGCGCCGCCGGATTGGCGTCGATCACCGTATCCGCGAGGCCCCCGACACGCGCGACGAGCGGCACCGCGCCATAGCGCAGCGCGCAGAGCTGGGTCAGCCCGCACGGCTCGAACCGCGAAGGCACGAGCAGCACGTCGGCGCCCGCCTGCATCAGGTGCGCGCGCGGCTCGTCATAGCCGGTCAAGATGGAGACGCGGCCGGGATGCGCGGCGGCGGCGGCGCGGAACCCCGCCTCGAGCGCGGCGTCGCCGGTGCCGATCACCGCCAGCCGGCCGCCGCGGTCGAGGATCGCGGGCAGCGTCGCGAGCAGCAGGTCGAGGCCCTTCTGATGGCTCAGCCGGCTGACCACGCCGAACAGGGGCGCGGCCAGGGACTGGTCGAGCCCGAAGGCTTCGAGCAGCACCGCCTTGCTCGCCTCGCGCGGCGCGATGCTGGCAGCGGAGAAGGGACGGGGGATCCACGGATCGGTCGCGGGATCCCATATCGCGCAATCGATGCCGTTGAGGATGCCGACCAGACGATCCGCGCGCGCCGCGAGCAGCCCGTCGAGCCCCATGCCGCCGCCCGGCGCCGCGATCTCGGCGGCATAGGTCGGCGACACCGTGGTGATCCGGTCGGCGAAGGCGATGCCCGCCTTGAGGAAGCCGATGGCGCCGTAATATTCGACCCCGTCGATGCTCATCGCATGGTCGGGAAGCCCGAGCCGCGTAAGCAATCGGGCGTCGAAGCTGCCCTGAAAGGCGAGATTGTGGATCGTCAGCACGCTCGGTGGGCCGTCGCCGGCATAATGCGCATAGGCCGGCGCTAGCGCCGCCTGCCAGTCGTGCGCGTGGATCAGGTCGGGCCGGTAGCGCGGCACCAGCCCACGGCCGATCGCGGCGGCGACCAGCGCCAGCGCGGCGAAACGCTGCGCATTGTCGCCCCAGTCGCTGCCATGGTCGTCGACATAGGGGTTGCCCGGGCGCGCGTAGAGATGCGGCGCGTCGATCATCAGGAGGTCGAGCCCCGCCGCCTGGCCGCCGACCACGGTCGCCGGGCCACCCATCAGATCGTCGATCCGCGCCACCGTCCTGCGCCGCTCGAGCGCGTCGCGGATCGCCGGATAGCCCGGCACCAATGTGGCCATCTGCACGCCGGCGGCGGCGAGCGCTCCGGGCAGCGCGCCCGCGACGTCGGCGAGGCCGCCGGTCTTGACGAGCGGAAAGATCTCGGACGCGACCGAGAGTACGCGCACACGCTTCATCTCAAGCCATCTCAGTTGGGCAGTCGGGCGATCATCTCGGCGGTGATCAGGCAGATCCCGCTGTCGGTGCGACGGAAACGCCGGGCGTCGAGTTCGGGATCCTCGCC
>CAZZZX010000438.1:0-3337 GCA_964658585.1 uncultured Novosphingobium sp. | reverse complement strand
ATGCCGCTCGACGTGCTGCAATCCAAGGATGCCCGCAAGGCGATCCCGCCGCTCCACGGCGCGCTGCTCAAGAACGAGGCGGACGTCATGCTGTTCGAGCGGCTCGCCTTCCTGGCGCGGCGGCAGGGCGGGTAACGAACCGTCCCCGCAAGATCGCCCGTTCGGGCTCAGGGCGAACGGATGGTCGGGACCGTTGAAGTGGCTACCCCGCGCGCGCCACCAGCAGCTTGTCGACCCGGCGTCCGTCCATGTCGACGACCTCGATCCGCCAGCCATGGAACTCGAAATGCTCGCCGGTCTCGGGGATGCGGCGCAACTCGGCGAGCACGAGGCCGGCGGCGGTCGCATAGTCGCGATCCTCGGGGAGATGGATGTCGAGGCGCTCGGCGAGCGCGTCCGCGGGCAGCCCGCCCGAGACCAGCAGGCTGCCGTCCTCGCGCTCGACCACCGCCGGATCGTGCCCCGCCTCGCGATCCGAGACGAACGCGCCGGCGATCGCGGCGAGCAGCCCGGCGGGGGTCACCAGCCCGTCGAAATGGCCATATTCGTCGAGCACCAGCGCGACCGGAACCTCGGCGTCGCGCAGGATGCCGAGCGCATCCATCGCATCCATCCGGTCGGGCACCGCCTGCACCGGGCGCGCCATCGCGCGTAGATCGACGGGGCGCCGCTCGAGCATCGCGGCGAGGATGTCGCGCAGCGAGATCACCCCGATGATCGCGTCGATCGATCCTTCGGCGACCGGCAGCCGGCTGTGCGGGCTCTGCAGCACGATGTCGTGGACCTGATCGAGCGTCGCGTCGGCGTCGATCCAGTCGACCTCGGGGCGCGGCGTCATCACCTCGCGCACCGGCCGGTCGGCGAGGCGCACCACGCCCGCGATGATCGCGCGCTCGCTCTCCTCGATCACGCCCTGCGAGGATGCTTCGGCGACGATGAGCTGCAGTTCCTCGGCGGTGACGTGGTGTTCGCCCTCGCGCTTCATGCGCAACAGGCGGAAGATGCCCGCGCTCGTCCGATCGAGCAGCCAAACCAGCGGCGCGGTGACGCGCGCGAGCAGCGTCATCGGCCCCGCCGCGATCGTCGCGATCGGCTCGGGCGAGCGCAGCGCGAACTGCTTGGGAACGAGCTCGCCCGCGATCAGCGAGACATAGGTCGTCATCGCGATGACCAGCACGAAGCCGAGCTGATCTGCGGCATGGTGGGACAGGCCGAACCGGAAGAGGCGATCCGCCACCGGCCCGCCCAGCGCCTCGCCCGAATATGCGCCCGACAGGATCGCGATCAGCGTGATGCCGATCTGGACGGTCGACAGGAACTTGCCCGGATCCTCGCGCAACCGGATCGCGGTCGACGCACCGCGCCGGCCCGCGCGCGCCATCGCCGAAAGCCGCGCGCTACGCGACGAGACGATCGCCAGCTCGCTCATCGCGAACAGGCCGTTGAGCAGCACCAGCGCAAGGATGATGACGACGTCGATCCACGGAAAGGGTGTGAGCGGGTGGTCCATCGGCGTCCCCACCCCATCGCCGATTTGCAGCGGCGCGACAATGGGCGCCGGGATCACCGGCTGGCCCCTCCCCTCTGGAGGAGGAACGGATCACCCCCGCCTCCCGGCGAAGAAATCGCGCAGCAGCGCCGCCGCCGCGCGCTCGCCGATGCCGCCGTAGATTTGGGGTCGGTGATGGCAGGTCGGCTGGGTGAAGAAGCGCGGGCCGTGCGCCACCGCGCCGCCCTTCTCGTCGGGCGCGCCATAGTAGAGCGCGTCGAGCCGCGCATGGGCGATCGCGCCAGCGCACATCGCGCAGGGTTCT
Organism: uncultured Novosphingobium sp.; assembly: GCA_964658585.1. GTDB lineage: Bacteria > Pseudomonadota > Alphaproteobacteria > Sphingomonadales > Sphingomonadaceae > Solisphingomonas. The sequence continues at coordinate 1,523 of CAZZZX010000438.1, read as the reverse complement.
AGCGTCACCCACAACCGGCATCCGTCGAGCCGCCCGGTGCCGAGCGTCGCGGCGGCGAGGCGGATCGCGGTCATCTCGGCATGGGCGGTCGGATCGCCGCCGGCGCGCATCGCGTTGGCTGCGACCGCGATCACCGCCTGACCGCGCATCACCACCGCGCCGACCGGAACCTCGCCACCGCGCCCCGCCGACGCCGCGGCATCGAGCGCGAGACGCATCGGCACGGGCAGCGGGAAGGCCATGCCGCCGCGCTACCCGCCCGTGCGCCGCCGCGCCAGCGCCCTCAGCGACTGCGGTTGGGCAGCACGCCGGGCGAGAGGACCGCGACCAGCGAAAACACCAGCCCCGGCACGTAACCGAAGAGCGTCAGCAGCAGCGAGACCCAGAAGGCGGGGCCGATGCCGCGCGCCAGCCATACCCCGACCGGCGGGATCAGCACCGCGAACACGATCGCCCAGATCGAGGGCTGCCCGTTCATCGCGGCTTCTCGACGTTGAGATGGGGGACCTTGACCGTCTCGGTGGTGTTGGTGACCGAGACGTTCGCCGTCTGGACGTCGAATGCAGGCGCCTGGCCGCCCGACACCGCGATCTTGGGGAGCGTGCCGCTCCGGGTCTGGCTGACGTTGAGATAGCCGGTCCAGATGCCGACGATCGCGATCAGCACGACCACGACCAGCAGTGTCAAGATGAAGCGCATCGGACAGAATCCTCTCGGGGGCGTTACGATCTGCCGGTCTCAACGCGCCGCGGGGCCGCGGGTTTCAGCCGCCCTCGGGCAACACCTTGCGCCATGCGCTGACCCGCACCTCGGCAAAGATGCCGGCCTGCGCATAGGGATCCGCATCGGCGAAGGCACGCGCCGCGGCGAGATCCTCCATCCGGACGATCACCAGCGAGCCGGTCGGCACGCCGGCGGCGTCGAGGAACGGTCCGGCGGCGACCAGCGCGTCGCCGATCGCATGCAGGTGATCGAGATGGCGCGGCCGGGTCTCGGCGCGCCGCGGCGCCATGCCGGGCGCATCGTGCGCGATGATCGCGAAGTCGGGCAAGCGGAACTCCTGTCGAGGGGGCCGGACGCACGGCCGGGTTGACCGCGAGCGCCCCTTCCACTAGGCACGCCGACTTTCCGGGCAACATATTCTTTTAGGGTTGAGATCATGTCGCGCATCTGCGAGCTGACTGGCAAGGGCCGCCAGGTCGGCCACAACGTCTCCCACGCCAACAACAAGACCAAGCGCACCTTCCTGCCCAATCTGCAGAACGTGACGCTGATGTCGGACGCGCTCGGCCAGTCGGTCAAGCTGCGCGTATCGACGCACGGCCTGCGCTCGGTCGAGCATGTCGGCGGTCTCGACAACTGGCTCGCCAAGACCGCGGAGGGTGACCTCAGCCTCAAGGCGCGCCGCCTCAAGCGCGAGATCGCCAAGAAGCAGGTCGCCGCCGCCTGATCCGCGGCCGGGGTGGCGACACCCCGGGTGCGCTGGTCCCGAAAGCCCGCCGGCTCGCGCCGCGCGGGCTTTT
>CAZZZX010000437.1:0-3340 GCA_964658585.1 uncultured Novosphingobium sp. | reverse complement strand
CGGTGCGGGCCTCGCCGCGATCGGCGTCGGCTACATCTTCGGCAGCCATCTGCTCGGCGCGTTCCGCAATCCCGAGGCTGAGCCGCGCGTGTCGGGTCGCCTGTTCCTGGGCTTCGCGGTCGCCGAGGCGCTCGGCCTGATCGCCGCGGTCGTCTCGCTCTACCTCGCCTTCGCGGGCTGAGCCGGGGCCAGACGGAGGGTCCGATGCCCCAGTTCGAGCTCGCCAATTTCGCGCCCCAGTTCGCCTGGCTGGTGCTGGTGTTCGCGATCCTGTATTTCGGGATCGTCGGCACCACGCTGCCCAGGCTCGCGCGCACCGTCACCGCGCGCGAGGACAAGGTCAGCGGCGATATCGGCGCGGCCGAGCAGGCCAAGGCCGAATCGGATCGCGTCCGCGACGCCTATGCGGCCGAGATGCGGGAGGCGCACGCGCGGGCTCAGGCGGCGGTCGTCGATGGCAAGTCCAAGGCGATCGCCGAGACCGAGGCCAAGCTCGGCGCGGCCAATGCCGAACTCGACGTGAGGCAGGACAAGGCGTTCGCCGAACTCCAGGTCGCGCAGGCGCGCGCGATGGCCGATATCCAGACCGTCGCGGCCGACGCCGCGGCGGACATCGTCGCCCGGCTCGGCTGGGCACGACCCGACGATGCGGCGGCGCTGGACGCGGTGCGCACCGCGCTCGCCGCCTGAAGGAAAGCGCCATGGCGACCGATACCCACAATGCGATCGTCGAGACCCATGTCCCGGCATCCCAGCCGCATCTGCTCGGCCTCGATGCCGAGGGTTGGGTCTATGTCGGGCTGACGATCTTCCTGATCCTCGCGATCTTCGTGCTCAAGGCACCCAGGCTGATTGGGCAGGCGCTCGACAAGAAGATCGCAGAGACGCGCAAGTCGCTCGACGACGCGATGCGACTGCGCACCGAGGCCGAGGCGCTGCTCGCCGACGCGAAGGCGCAGCAAGCCGCGGCGCACAGGGACGCGCAGGCGATCCTCGAACAGGCCGGCCACGAGGCGAGCGCGCTGGTCGAGAAGGCGCGCCGCGACGTCGACACGCTGATCGAGCGCCGCCACAAGATGGCGGAGGATAAGATCGCCGCCGCCGAGCGCACCGCGATCGCCGACGTTCGCGCCGCGACCGCGCAGGCCGCGGCAGGCGCCGCGGCCGCGCTGCTCGCCGCGCAGCACGACGCGCGCGCCGACGGCGCGCTGATCGACCGGACGATCGCCAGCCTGGGGTAGGGGCGGTCGATCCCTACCCGGCCCAGGGATCGTAGCTCCCGAAACTCCAGACATTGCCCTCGGGATCGCGCGCGGAATAGCCGCGACCGCCATAATCCTTGTCGTCGGGCGGGAGGATGATCTCGGCACCCGCGGCGCGCGCGCGCTCGGCATGGGCGTCGACATCCTCGACGATCAGATACAGGCCGACCGTCGTGCCGTCCGCCTCGGCGGCGGTCTTCATCTTCGCGGCGCGCACATAGTCGGTGTCGTTGGTGCTGGCGATCATCACCATCCGGTCGGACCAGATCAGTTGGGCATGGTCGATGATCGCGGGGTCCTTTTCGCTCGCATAGACGGCGTGCCGTGCAAACCCGAACGCCGCGCACAGAAAGTCGATCGCGCGCGGCGCGTCCGCGTAACGCAGGTTGGGAATGATCTCGTGTCGCATGTCGGCCTCCTCGTGTGTCCGCGCGATCATTGACACGTCCGCCGCCCGGCGGATTGGACGAAACGCACCTCAGCGCTCGACCAGACCTCCGCCGTCGGGCAGCGCGCGGGCGAGATAGGCGCTCGGCGCGAGTCCGCTGAATTCGCGGAACTCGCGGATCATGTGCGACTGGTCGCAATAGCCCGCCGCCAGGGCGACATCCGCCCAGTCCGGCCGGGCGGCATCGGTCTCGATCTGCCGGATCAGCTGCTGGAAGCGCAGTAGCCGCCGGAACGAACGCGGACCGATGCCGACGGCGTCGCGGACGCGGTCCGCCAGATGCTTGCGACTCCATCCGACGGCGTCCGCGATCGCGGCGATATCCTGGTCCGGCCGCCGCCGCAGGAGCGCCAGCGCGCGCATCGTCTGCGGGCCGAGCGGAGGCGCATCGTGCAATCGCGACGACAGGACATCGTCCAGAATCGCCGCGCGGTCGCTCGCGTTGCGGGCGGCGCCGAGTGCCTCGCCCAGCTCTCGGGCGGGCCGGCCGAGCAGCGCGTCGAGCGGAACGACACGATCGATCAACTCGTGCATCGGCGTGGCGAGGAGGCGACGCAGCGTCGCGAGCGGCAGGAAAACGTGGATGCCGGCCTGCTCCCCGTTCGAGCGCGACAGCGCGGGGCGCAGATGCACCCCCGCGACGAAGGCGTCGCCCGGCGCGAGCCGGAGGACACCGCCGTCGCCCCCGGTGATCGCGATCGGATCGCCGAGATTGACGATCAGCACGCCCTCGGTGTGGGGCAGTTCGCGACGCACGGTGAAGCCCCCGGTCCGCTCCCAATAATCGGCATAGCCGTGGATATCGCCGTGCAATCGGGGTGGCGCGGCGATGCGCGTCCGGCGCCAGGCATCGAGGCCGTCGTCATGCGAGAGCTCGACCAGGCGCTGACCGTCAACCACATCCCCTCCAGGACTCAGGAATGGCGTCCGCCGTTCCTAGCGGCACGGCGACCGTCCGGGAAGCCGGCCCCGGAGCGCATATCCCGTGCCGGTCTCGTCGCGGCGGTGCGCCTGGGCCGGCGGCATGCCCGATGCATCGCATCCCACTGCGTTCCCGTCGCAAAGTCCGGACATACTATTGTCAACCTCGGCACGAAGGCTGATAACCGCGGCGGGCAGAGCCGCCGCTGACGAGTCCGGGGGGACATCCTTGCCGATACGTCGATCCATCTTCTGGCGAACCGGCCTGGCGGCAGGCGCGATGCTGCTTGCGTGCGGTGCGGCGCGCGCCGACGTGATCGAGATCGGTGACGACGGCGCGGTCCGGGTCCGTTCGGGCGGCGGCGACGTGCAGTGGATCGCGGACGCGACGCTCCCCGGCGATGCCACCGCGGCCGAAGAGGCGCCCGAGCTTCCGGCGGATGCGGTGACCGAGATCGTCGCGCCGCAGGTGCCCGCCGCCTGGGGTGCGATGCTCCAGCGCGTCGCCGACGATTACCGGGTCAGCCCCGATCTGCTCGCCGCCCTGGTCTGGCAGGAGAGCCGCTGGCACGAAGCCGCGCTCAGTCCCAAGGGCGCACGCGGCCTCGCGCAGCTGATGCCCGCGACCGCGCGCGCGATGAGCGTCGATGCGCGCGATCCCGCCGCCAATCTCGCCGGCGGCGCGCGTTACCTGCGCCAGATGCTCGAT
>CAZZZX010000436.1:602-3347 GCA_964658585.1 uncultured Novosphingobium sp. | reverse complement strand
CCAATGTGCCGTCGACAGCCGGCATGGACCGCAAAGCCGCGATCAATTTTGCTCGCGTCGGCGCCCAGAAATTGTGGGCCGGCACCGTCACCATCAAGCCGGACGCCAAGACCGGCGCGCATCATCACGGTCACCTCGAAAGCATCATCTATGTCGTCAAGGGCAAGGCGCGGATGCCCAATGCGGGCAACACGCTGTATCCGAGCGAGTTCGTCAACGCGCGGCTGACCGTCAACATCGTGCGGAACGCGGTGACGGTGCCCCCCGCGGCGGTGCGGCAGGGGCCGGACGGCAGCTTCGTCTGGCTGCTCAAGCCGGACCGGACGGTGACCGAGCGCAAGATCGCGGTCGGCGTCACCACCGCGGACAAGGTGCAGGCCACCAAGGGCCTCGCGCTCGGCGACACCGTCGTCACCGATGGCGGCGACCGCCTCACCGAAGGCGCGACGGTGCGTCTGCCCGGCGACAAGGTCACCGACGGCAGCGGCAGGAAGGGCGCCGGCAAGGGGCATCACCGTCATGGCGGCGGCGGCGGGGGCGGCGGCTGAGCCGGCGCATCCGCGATGAGCCCGTCCCGCATCTTCATCCTGCGCCCGGTCGCGACCGCCTTGTTCATGGTCGCGATCGTGCTGGCGGGGCTGGTCGGCTTCCGGCTGCTGCCGCTGTCCGCGCTGCCGCAGGTCGATTACCCGACGATCCAGGTGACGACGCTCTATCCGGGCGGCAGCCCCGAGGTGATGAGCCAGACCGTCACCGCGCCGCTGGAACGCCAGTTCGGCGAGATGCCGGGGCTCAGCCGCATGGCCTCGACCAGCGCGGCGGGTGCCTCGGTCATCACGCTCCAGTTCGGGCTCACCGAGGGGCTCGACGTCGCCGAGCAGGAGGTCCAGGCGGCGATCAACGCGGCGCAGGCGCTGCTGCCCGCCGATCTGCCGGCGCCGCCGGTCTATGCCAAGGTCAACCCCGCCGACGCCCCGGTGCTGACCATCGCGGTCACCTCGGACACGCTGCCGCTGACCCAGGTCCAGGCGCTGGTCGATACACGGCTGGCGCAGAAGATCAGCCAGATCTCGGGGGTCGGGCTGGTCACGCTGGCGGGCGGCAACAAGCCCGCGATGCGCATCCAGGCGGACACCCAGCGGCTGTCCTCCTACGGCATCAGCCTGGCGACGCTGCGAACCGCGATCGACAACGCCAACGCCAATTCGGCGAAAGGCAGCTTCGACGGGCCCAACCAGTCCTACCAGATCGACGCCAACGACCAGCTCGAGACGGTCGACGACTATAACCGGCTCATCATCAGCTACCAGAACAACGCGCCGGTCCGCCTCTCCGATGTCGCGACGGTGACGCAGGGGGCGGAGAACGCCCGGCTCGGCGCGCTCGCCAACCGCACCGCCGCGATCATCCTCAACGTCCAGCGCCAGCCCGGCGCCAACGTCATCTCGACGGTCGATTCGATCAAGACCCAGCTCCCGCAGCTGCTCCGCACGCTGCCCGCCGGGCTCCACGCGGTGGTGCTGGCGGATCGCACCACCGGCATCCGCGCCTCGGTCCACGACGTCGAGTTCGAGCTGATCCTCGCGGTGCTGCTCGTCGTGCTGGTGATCTTCTTCTTCCTGCACTCGGTGCGCGCCACGCTGGTCGCAGCGCTGGCGGTGCCGATCAGCCTGATCGGTACGTTCGGCTGCATGTACCTGCTCGGCTACAGCCTCGACAACCTGTCGCTGATGGCGCTGACCATCGCGACCGGCTTCGTCGTCGACGACGCGATCGTGATGATCGAGAACATCCAGCGCCATATCGAGGACGGGATCGAGCCGTTCGAGGCGGCGCTCAGGGGTGCGGCCGAGATCGGCTTCACGATCATCTCGCTGACCATCTCGCTGATCGCGGTGCTGATCCCGCTGCTGTTCATGGGCGATATCGTCGGCCGGCTGTTCCGCGAGTTCGCGGTGACGCTGGCGGTGACGATCCTGATCTCGGCGGTGGTGTCGCTGACGCTGACCCCGATGCTCTCGGCGCGCTGGCTGAAACGGCCGCAGGACGAGAAGCCGAGCCGCGTCGCGCACCGCGCCGCCGCGATGTTCGAGCGCGTCGAGCGGCGCTACGAGGGCGTCCTCGACCGCGTGCTCGGCCGCCAGTTCCTCACCCTGATGGTGGCGATCGCGACGCTGGTGCTGACCGTGCTGCTGTACCTCATTATTCCCAAGGGTCTGTTCCCGACCCAGGACACCGGCCAGATCCAGGCGCGGCTGATCGCCTCGACCAGCGTCTCCTATGCGCGGATGGACCAGCTCCAGCGCGCCGCCGCGGACCGCATCCTGCAGGATCCGGCGGTCGAATCGCTGTCCTCCTTCGTCGGGGTCGACGGCGGCAACAACGCCGCGCTCAACTCGGGCACGATGCTCATCAACCTCAAGGCCAGCCATCCCGCGCAGGAGACGGTGATGGCGCGGCTCAAGCGCTCGGTCGGGCAGATTCCCGGCCTGACGCTCTACACCCAGCCGACCCAGGACCTGACGATCGACGCCGAGACCGGCCCGACCACCTACCGGCTCTCGGTCGAGGGATCGAACACCGCCGACGTCAACGCCGCCGCGCGGCGCATCGCCGCGGCGTTGAAGCACAGCGCCAAGCTGCGCGACATCACCACCGACGCCGGCGCGATGGCACCCGCGGCCTATGTCGATGTCGATCGCGATACCGCGAGCCGGGTCAACGTCACCGCCTCGTCGATCGACG
>CAZZZX010000436.1:0-592 GCA_964658585.1 uncultured Novosphingobium sp. | reverse complement strand
GCTCTATTCCGCGTTCGGCCAGCGCATCGTCTCGACGATCTTCACCGAGACGACGCAATATCGCGTCATCCTCGAGGCGACGCCGGGCATCGTCACCGATCCCGCGTCGCTCGGCAATCTCCACCTCAACACATCGTCGGGCACGACGCCGCTGAGCACGATCGCGACGATCCGCGCGGGTCTCTCGCCGACCCAGGTCACGCATGTCGCGCAGTTCCCCGCCGCGACGATCGGCTTCGATGCCGCGCCCGGCGTCTCGCTCGGCACCGCGACGCGCGCGGTCACCGACACGATCGCCGGGCTGCATCTCGACGCCGGGATCACCACCACCTTCCTCGGCGCGTCGGGCGCCTTCGCCTCGTCGCTCAACAATCAGCTGGCGCTGATCCTCGCGGCGGTGGTGTGCGTCTACATCGTGCTCGGCGTGCTCTACGAGAGCTACATCCACCCGGTCACGATCCTGTCGACGCTGCCTTCGGCGGCGGTCGGCGCGCTGCTCGCCCTGTGGGTGACGGGGCACGATCTCGACATCATCGGGATCATCGGGATCGTGCTGCTGATCGGCATCGTCAAGAAGAACGCGATCATGATG
>CAZZZX010000435.1:0-3349 GCA_964658585.1 uncultured Novosphingobium sp. | reverse complement strand
CGCCCGCACGGAACCGCGCCCACGCCTTCTGCCACTCGGTCCGCACCTCGAAGCTCTGCTCGGATCCGCCCGAATATTCGATCGGGATGACCAGCATCGGCGAGGACCGCGCCGTCTCGCCCTCGCCGCCGAGGAAGCCGTTGGCGCGGCCGCGATCGAACAGCACGCCGAGCGAGGCGATATAGCGATGCGCGCCGATCTGCTCATGCTCGATCTCGATCCCCGAGACCATCGAATCGAGCGTCGAATCGGGCAGGCCGGGCGCCGCATCCGGGCTCATCCCGTGCGCACGTGCCCACAGGATCTTCCACGCCTTGCGCTGCGCCTCGCGCCAGCCCGCGCTGCGCGCCTCCTCGGACGAATCGGCCGCGATATCGACGGCGACTCCGGTCACCTCGAGATTGGCGGAACTGTCGATCGGCGGCACGCCGCGATCGCCGGGCGCGAGCTGCGCGACCGCGTACCAGCCGGCCAGACCGACGGCCAAGGCGACCGCGAGCCCCAGGGCGGGACGGCGCGCGGGCAGGCGGGAAAAACGGGCGGCGATCGTCACGCGCGCCCTTCTGGCGAGTTGGCCGTGGAAATCCAAGCGCGATGTCGCTACCGCCCGCCGCCATGACCGACGATGGCTATACCTACGAGCAGGCAGGCGTCTCGATCGCCGCGGGCAACGCGCTGGTCCGCGCGATCGGGCCGCTGGCGAAATCGACGCGGCGGCCGGGGGCGGATGCCGAGCTCGGCGGCTTCGGCGGTTTCTTCGATCCCAAGGCTGCGGGCTATGCCGATCCGCTGCTGGTCGCCGCGAACGACGGCGTCGGCACCAAGCTCAAACTGGCGATCGACAGCGGCCAGCACGACGGCGTCGGTATCGACCTGGTCGCGATGTGCGCCAACGATCTCATCGTCCAGGGTGCCGAACCCCTGTTCTTCCTCGATTATTTCGCGACCGGCAAACTGGTCGGCGATGTCGCGGAACGCGTCGTCGCGTCGATCGCGGACGGCTGCCGACAGGCGGGCTGCGCGCTGATCGGCGGCGAGACCGCCGAGATGCCGGGCATGTACGCGGACGGCGACTATGATCTCGCGGGCTTCTGCGTCGGCGCGGTCGAGCGTGGCGAACAGCTTACCGGTGACAGGGTGGCGGCGGGCGACATCGTGCTCGGGCTGGCCTCGACCGGGGTGCACAGCAACGGCTATTCGCTGGTCCGCCGGCTCGCCGCCGATCGCGGCTGGAAGCTCGACCGCCCCGCCCCCTTCGATATCGAGCGGCTGCTGATCGACGCGCTGATGGCGCCGACGCGCATCTATGTGAAGAGCCTGCTGCCGGTGGTGCGCGCGGGCCGCATCCATGCGCTGGCGCACATCACCGGGGGCGGCCTGCTCGAGAATATCCCGCGCGTGCTCCCCGGCGGACTCCACGCGCAGATCGATGCGGGCGCGTGGGAGCAGCCCGCGCTGATGGGCTTCCTCCAGGCGCAGGGCCGGATCGCACCGGGCGAGATGGCGCGCACCTTCAATTGCGGGATCGGCATGGCGCTGGTCGTCGCCGAGGGCGAGGTGACGGCGGTGACCGATGCACTGGCCGCCGCCGGCGAGACCGTCCACCGCATCGGCCGCATCGCGCCCGGCGCGCGCGGCTGCACCGTCGCCGGCCCGGCCGAGAGCTGGGCGACGCGCGAGACGTGGAGCGCGACGCACGATGCCTGAGAAATCCGGGGCAGGCGGATGACGGGATCCTCGCGCGTCGCCGTGCTGATCTCGGGCCGCGGCTCGAACCTCAAGGCACTGCTCGACGCGTCGCAGGACGCCTATGAGGTCGTCCTCGTCGTCTCCAACGTCGAGGACGCCGCCGGCCTCGGCATCGCCCGCGACGCCGGCATCGCGACCTGGGCGCGCAGCCACAAGGGTATCCCCCGTGCCGAATTCGACGCCATGGTCGATGCGCAGCTTCGCGCGCACGGTGTCGAGGCGGTCGCGCTGGCCGGCTATATGCGGCTGCTGTCGCCCGAGTTCGTCGCGCGTTGGGAGGGGCGTATGCTCAACATCCATCCGTCGCTGCTGCCGCTCCACAAGGGGCTGCACACCCATGCCCGCGCGATCGAGGCGGGCGATGCCGAGGGCGGCTGCTCGGTCCATCTGGTGACCGCCGAATTGGACGGCGGACCCGTGGTCGCGCAGGCACGCGTGCCGATCCTGCCCGGCGACACCCCAGACACGCTGGCGGCGCGCGTGCTGGTCGAGGAGCATCGCCTTTACCCGCTGGCGCTGGCCGATCTGGCGCGGTCGCTATGAGCTTCGATTCCGAGGCCACGCTCGGGCGGCTGCGCTCGATCTGCCTCGCGCAGCCGCGCGCCGCGGAGAAGCTGTCGCACGGAATGCCGCATTTCTTCATCGAGAAGGGCCGCGGCTTCGCCTGGTATCTGCCCGATCATCATGGCGGCGGCATCTATGCGGTCGCACTCAAGACGAGCGGGCCGGACGAGCAGGACATGCTGGTCGAGATTAATCCCGAGCTGTTCTACCGGCCGCCCTATCTCGCCCCGTCGGGATGGATCGGCTATCGGCTGGACCGGCCGCACACCGACTGGAGCCAGGTCGAGGCGCGCGTCGCCGCGAGCTGGGGCGTCGCCGCGACACCGCGGCTGCGCGAGGCGTTCGGGCGATGAGCGAGGACTCCCGGCGTCGCGCGCGGTTGCGCTGGATCACGCTCGGCGAGGCGGTCGCGATCGCGGCGGTGCTGATCTCGGGGCTCGGGCTGTGGAACAGCTATGCCGACCGTCGCGAGGCGCAGACCGAGAAGGCTGCGCAGAGCGGCCGCCACGCCCCGTTCGCGCTGCGCGCCACGCCCAACGGCGACGGCAGCGTGCTTACGCTCACCGCGATCGGCGGCGACGATGCCATCCAGAGCCAGACGGTGCGCTTCCCGCCGGCGCTCAAGCTCGCGCCGGCGAGCACGACCAGCGATGCGCGGATCGAGGCGGGCTGGTTCGGCGATGCGCTCAAGGCGGATCGCAAGACCCGCGCGCTCGCCGACGAGACCAAGGGCGACGAGCGGATGCCGGTGATGATCGAGACCGGCTATCTCGCCGGCGGCCAGCCGGCGACCGCGCGCGCCTTCTATGACGTCGGCTATGCGCTGGAGGGTCGCTTCCTGCGCGGCGCCGCGGTCAGGCTGCGCGGGCTGTCGCTGATCGGCAAGGCACCGGCGAGCGATGCCGCCGCGGATGCGCAACTGGCCGACCTGTGGGCCGCACGGGCGGGCAAGCCGAAACCCTGACGCCCTCTCCCCCGAGGGAGAGAGGGCGTCGTGGGCTCAGCCCACAATCTCTTCGGGCTTGAAGAAGAAGGC
>CAZZZX010000434.1:585-3362 GCA_964658585.1 uncultured Novosphingobium sp. | reverse complement strand
CAAGGATGCGGCCCCAGCGCAGGATGCGCCAGAGATGGACGGTGGAGGCGGTCACCTGAAAATCCTCCCCATGCCGGGAAGGAATGGGATGGTCATATCGTCCAGCCGCTGTGGATCGCGACCAGACCGCCGAGGATCGGCTCGACCCGGGTGCGCACGAAGCCCGCGTCGGCGATCATCGCCTCGAACGCGGGCATGTCGGGGAAGCGGCGGATCGATTCGATCAGGTAGCGATAGCTGTCCTCGTCCTGCGAGATCGCCTTGCCGAGCCGGGGGACGATGCGGTGCGAATAGGCGTCGTACAGCTCGCGGAAGCCCGGCCACTGCGTGGTCGAGAACTCCAGGCAGAAGAACCGCCCGCCACGCCTGAGCACGCGACGCGCCTCGCGCAGCGCCGCGGGGATGTCGGTCACGTTGCGGATGCCGAACGCGATCGTATAGGCGTCGAAGCTCCGGTCGGCGAAGCTCAGCGCCTCGGCATTCTCCTCGGCCCACAACAGACCCTCGACACGCTTGCCCGCGGCGCGGCCGATGCCGACCTCGAGCATCGCCGGATTGATGTCCGCGACGGTCACGTCGGCGCCGGCCCGGGCAAGGCGGAAGGCGATGTCGCCGGTGCCGCCGGCCATGTCGAGGATCGCCTCGCCGGCGCGCGGTTTGACGCGGCGGACGAACATGTCCTTCCACAGCCGGTGCATCCCACCCGACATCGCGTCGTTCATCACGTCGTAGCGGCGCGCGACGCGGCGGAAGACGTCGCCGACCATCGCGGTCTTCTCGCCCGGATCGACCTCGCTATAGCCGAAGGAGACGGTGGCGGACGCAGGCTGATCGCTCATGCCCGGCGCTTAGCCCAGCCCTTGCCGCGCGGGCAATCGACACTTAGCTGCAAAACCGAAATGCCGGAACTTCCAGAAGTCGAGACGACCGTGCGCGGGCTGGCCGCGGTGCTCGACGGGCGGCGGCTGACCGAGGTCGAACCGCGCCGCGCCGATCTGCGCCGCGCGATCCCGCCCGATCTGCGCCAGCGGCTGACCGGGGCGCGCGTCACCGGTCTCGCGCGCCGCGCGAAATACGGTCTGATCCACACCGATCGCGGCGATACGCTGGTGTTCCATCTCGGCATGTCGGGGCGGTGGCGGATCGATCCGGCGGCGATCGGCGCGCACGATCACCTGCTGATCGCGACCGACGACGGGCGGCGGCTGGCGCTCAACGATCCGCGGCGCTTCGGTTCGCTCGACCTGGTGCGGAGCGATGCGCTGGCGGCGTGGCCGGCGTTCCGCGCGCTCGGCCCCGAACCGCTCGGGCCGGACTTCACCGCCGCCGCGCTCGCGACGGCGCTGGCCGGGCGTCATGCCCCGATCAAGGCGATGCTGCTCGATCAGCGCATCGTCGCGGGGCTCGGCAACATCTATGTCTGCGAGGCGCTCAACATCGCGGGCGTCGCGCCGACGCGCGCGGCGGGGCGGATTTCGCGCGTGCGGCTCGCGCGGCTGGTCGATGCGGTCCGCGAGACGCTGCGCGCCGCGATCGAGGCGGGGGGATCGACGCTGCGCGATTATGCCAGGCCCGATGGCGAGCTCGGTTATTTCTCCAAGCAGTTCCGTGCCTATGGTCGCGAGGGCGCGCGGTGTCCCTGTGGCGGGATCGTCGAGCGGCGCGTCGACTCGGGTCGTTCGACCTTTCACTGCAGGGCGTGCCAGCGCTGAGCCGTTGACGTTGGCCGGGGCAGTCGATATGGCGACCGCCTTTCCGGTTCGGGCCTCCCCGCGCCGCACATCCCTTTGACCGAACCGATTCGAGGAACACACATGGCGAACACGCCGCAAGCCAAGAAGCGCATCCGCCGCAACGATCGTCGCAACGAGATCAACGGCGCGCGCGTCAGCCGCATCCGCACCTTCGTCAAGAAGGTCGAGGCGGCGATCGCGAGCGGCGACCGGTCCGCGGCCGAGGCGGCGCTCAAGGCCGCACAGCCCGAGATGTCGCGCGGCGTGTCCAAGGGCGTGCTCCACAAGAACACTGTGGCGCGGAAATATTCCCGGCTGACCAAGCGCGTCTCCGCGCTCGGCTGACTCGTTTTCCCCTTGCGGGACGGCAAGCCCGTCGGTCTCACGGCCGGCGGGTTTTTTGTGTCTTGAAAGCGTCACCTGCAAGAACCCGGCCTCTGTCCACGATTCGCGTCGGTCGACGAAATCGTTCCGACAGAAAAGCGTGATTAATCAAAGGTCTGATCGACAAGCGCGCGAAACCGTGGGGTTTCAGTGTCAACCCAGATTATTTCAGTTCCATGACCTTTGTAGCCTTGATCCAGATGCGCCGGACTTCTTAAGACCGGGGGACCGGGAGCGACGAATCGTCTGATCCGACCGCCCGGGATACATTTTTAGAAGCAGAAAGCTCGCAGGCCGGCCTCGCAGGGGGCGTCGTCGGCGTCGGAGATCGTTGTCATGGTGTCTCCGGGGTGCGCTCCGGGGCATGGGGAGAGCTGCGTGAACGACGGTTGCGTAGGGCTTGGGATCGTCGAGATGCCTCGTACCGATCCGATCATCGTCGCCTGGGGGTCGATCCGTGCGGGATTGCGCCGCGACATCGGCGTGCGTGCGTTCGACAACTGGCTCAAGGCGGCGGCGGTGGCCGGCTTCGACGACGATTCGGGGACGCTGACGCTCGCGCTCCCCACCGCCTTCATGGCGAGCTGGGTCGAGACCCATTATGGCGAGCGGCTGCATCACGCCTGGCGCGCGCACATGCCGACGATCCGGCGAGTCGCC
>CAZZZX010000434.1:0-575 GCA_964658585.1 uncultured Novosphingobium sp. | reverse complement strand
GGAGGCGGCGACCGCCGGCGACGAGCGGCCGCCGGTCGCGCTCGATCCGCGCTACACCTTCGACAGCTTCGTCGTCGGCAAGGCCAACGAGGTCGCCTACAACGCCGCGCGCACCGTCGCGGACGGCGGCTCGGTGGCGTTCAATCCGCTCTTCCTCCACGGCCAGACGGGGTTGGGCAAGACGCATCTGATGCACGCCATCGGGCAGGACTATCGCGCCCGCAACGGCGGCACGGTGGTCTACATGTCCGCCGAGAAGTTCATGTTCGAGTTCGTCGCGGCGATGCGCGCCAAGGATACCTACAGCTTCAAGCAGCGGCTGCGCTCGGCCGACCTGCTGATGATCGACGACGTCCAGTTCATCGCCGGCAAGGATTCCACGCAGGAGGAATTCTTCCACACGATGAACGAGATCATCTCGGCGGGGAAGCGGCTGGTCATCACCGCCGACCGCAGCCCTCAGGACCTCGAGGGGATCGAGAGCCGGATCCTGTCGCGGCTGTCCTGGGGGCTGGTCGCCGACGTCAATCCGGCCGAGTTCGAGCTTCGGCTCAACATCGTCGCCAAGAAGCTCG
>CAZZZX010000433.1:0-3363 GCA_964658585.1 uncultured Novosphingobium sp. | reverse complement strand
GCGATCGCCATGCTGCGAACACTCAACGACCAGCTGGAGCAACGCGTCTCCGAGCGCACTTCCAAACTGCTCCAGGCCGAAGAGGCGTTGCGCCAGTCGCAGAAGATGGAGGCGGTCGGCCAACTCACCGGGGGCCTGGCGCACGACTTCAACAATCTTCTCGCCGGCATCTCGGGCAGCCTCGAACTGATCGGGATCCGGCTTGTCCAGGGACGCCACGCGGATGTCGAGCGCTATCTGGCGGCGGCGGAAGGGGCCGCGCGGCGCGCCGCCGCGCTCACCCACCGGCTGCTCGCCTTTTCACGCCGCCAGACGCTCGATCCCAAGCCGACGGACGTCAACCGGCTGGTCGTCGGAATGGAGGAACTGGTGCGTCGCACCGTCGGTCCGGCGATCGAGCTGGAGGTGGTCGGCGCCGCGGGTCTCTGGCCGGCGCTGGTCGACCCGTCGCAGCTTGAAAACGCGCTGCTGAACCTCTGCATCAACGCGCGCGACGCGATGCCGGACGGCGGCCGGATCACGATCGAGACCGCGAACAAGTGGCTCGATCGCCACGGCGCGCGCGCGCACGACCTTCCCGAAGGCCAGTATCTGTCGCTCTGCGTGACCGATACCGGGACGGGGATGACCCCGGAAATCCGCGAGAAGGTCTTCGAGCCCTTCTTCACGACCAAGCCGATCGGCGAGGGGACAGGGCTTGGCCTGTCGATGATCTACGGCTTCACCAAGCAGTCGGGCGGGCAGGTCCGCATCTATTCCGAGGTCGGCGCGGGCACGACCGTCTGCATCTACCTGCCCAGGCACCATGCCGACGGCGATGTCGACGAGATGCCGGCCGAGGTCCGCGCGCCGCCGCGCTCGGAACAGGGCGAGACCATCCTGATCGTCGATGACGAGCCCACGGTTCGGATGCTCGTCGTCGATGTGCTTCACGAGCTCGGCTACACGACGATCGAGGCGGCGGACAGCGTCGCCGGTCTGAAGATCCTCCAGTCCGACGTGCTGATCGATCTGCTGATCAGCGACGTCGGTCTGCCGGGCGGCATGAACGGACGGCAGATGGCCGATGCGGCGCGCCTGTCGAGGCCCGAGCTGAAGGTGCTGTTCATCACCGGCTATGCCGAGAACGCGGCCGTCGGGAATGGCCACCTCGATCATGGCATGGCGGTGCTGACCAAACCGTTTCCGGTCGGATCGTTGGCGGCGCGCGTCCGGGAGATGATCGCGATCGGCACGACGGATCGATAATGCCGGTGCGGTAAAGTCACGCTCGGCAACGCCGATCGGGGCGGCGATACCGGCTCCCGATATCGGGCTTCAGAGGGGTGCGGATCGATCCAGCACGGGCAGCGCCTCGGGATCGGGCTCGAAACCGAACGGCAGATACCATGCCCGGGCGCGCATGTGCATCTCCGACGAGGTGGCCATGACGAGCTCGTTGAGCGCGTGCCGATACGGCGTGTCCGTACCGTGCTCGATCGCACCGGCGATCGCGGCGCGCAGCCGACGCGTCGCTTCGATATGGTCGGCCCAGTCGGCGACCGGGTTCCGCAGCATCGCCCGTCCCGCGTCCGCCAGGGCCCGCAGCGGCTCCGCTCCGGTGGTGTCGTGGGGGAGCAACAGGTCGGCGATGGCCTCGGCGAGGCCGGCATAGTCGGCGAGTTCGACGCGGAAGAAGCGGCCGGCCTCGGGCAGCCGCTGGCGCATGAAGTTCAGTGCCGCCATCGACAAATGGAGTTGCTCGACGACATGCTTGTCCGCGCCGTCCAGCGCCGGCAGCACGACCTCCCCCAGCGCTCTCAGCACCACGCCCAGCTGGGTGTCGAAGGACTGGTTCACGCCGTCACCTCCCGGAAATAACGGCTCAGATCCGACAGCGTCGAATAGCCCATCGCGGAGACATGGTTGAGCAGCACGTCCTGGTGGGTTCCGCGCGACGCGGCGGCACGCGCCGCGGCGGCGAGAAGCAGGATGCAGACCAGATACCGGTTGAACACGCCGAAATAGGCGAGCCGTGCCGGGTCCAGCGGCAATCCGGACGCGGCGGTATACGCATCGAACAGGGCCTGTTGCGGCATCATCCCCGAAGCCAGGACGGACATGCCGTCCTCGCCGACATGCTGGAACAGGGGTAGCGCGGCGTAGGTCAGGTCCTGGTGCCGATCGCCCAGCACCGCACCTTCCCAATCGAGCCAGACGGTGATCTCGCCCGTGTCCTCGTCGAACAGGAAGTTCCCGCTGCGGTAATCGCCGTGGACGATCGAGACATGGTCGATCGGCGGCGCGTTCGCGATCAGCCATTGATGGATCACCGCGAGCAGCGGCTCGTCCTCGATCCGATCCTCCTCCCAGATCCGACGCGCGGCGTTGACCTGGCGGATCACCGACACGTTCGATCCGATCGTCGGGCGCTCGAAGCTCGGCATCACCGACCGCTCCGCGACATCGACCGTGTGGAGCCGGGCGAGCAGCGCGACGAACTGCGGCGCGAGCCGGTCGCGCAGGGTCGGCCCGTAGTTCTGGCCGAGGCCGGTGACCTTGCCTGGATCGTGCGACGGCTTGGCGGTACCGGTCGCGAAGCCGCAGATCATTGCGGGATAGGGCAGATACTCCGCGTCGGCATCGACCCAGTAGACGGCGGGGACGGGCATGATGTCGGCGACTGCCGCCAGCACCTCGAACTCGCGGCGCCGGCTCGATTCGGTGACCGATGCGGCGGGTTCCATTCGCAGGACCATCCTGGTCGAGATCGGCGGACCGGCGCCGTCGCGTCCCCGCCAGCCCAGGTCGAAGACCATCTGCAGCTTGGACGCACCGCCGGACAGCCAGCGCGCACCCGCGATCTCCACCGGATGGCCGAGCCGCGCCTCGATCAGGCGACGCGTCCCGTCGATCAGCGTCTCGAGCGAGACCGCGGCGAAGCCCGTACCGTTGCGCCGGCGCATCTTGCGCGTCAGGACCGTATCGATCTCGGCTTCGACCGGGAAGCGCGCCCGGATGTCGGCGATGAACGCCTCGCTCGGATGCCGCCGCGGGTCCGATCCGCCCGTCTCTGTCTCGACTGCCACGCTCGTCTCCCGTTCAGGCGTCGTGGACGTCGGCCATGCCCTCGGACAAATAGCCGAGGCCGGCGAAGTCGGCGATGTGGCTGTATCCGATGCGCGATCCGCTCTCCCAGCGCATCAGGGTCTGGAACGCGACGCTCGACGGGTTGAAATTATACCAGGGCGCGGCGGCGATCGTCGTCCCGACCGCCGTATAGCTGTCGCCGCGATCGTCTTCGAACGTCACGTCGGCGCGCATCACCAGCATGTTCGATCGGTCGGCCCGCATCGTCGCCTTGACCAGCGGCCGGCGCTCCCC
>CAZZZX010000432.1:0-3383 GCA_964658585.1 uncultured Novosphingobium sp. | reverse complement strand
CCGCCGAGCGCGAGTTCGTAGAGCCCTTCGCGCGACCGCTCGATCTCGGCGATGCAGGCGCGTAGCTGCGCCGCCCAGCCCGACCATTCCTGCCCGACCGAGAGCGGCACCGCATCCTCGAGATGGGTTCGGCCGATCTTGACCACCTCCATCCACGCCGCCGCCTTGCGCTCGATCGTCGCGGTCAGCGCGCCGAGCTGCGGGATCAGCCGGTCGTCGAGGATCGCGACCGTGGCGATGTGCATCGCGGTCGGGAAGCTGTCGTTGGAGGACTGGCCCATGTTGACGTCGTCGTTGGGCGCGACCGGCTGCTGGCTGCCGAGAACGCCGCCGAGCAGCTGGATCGCGCGGTTCGAGATCACCTCGTTGACGTTCATGTTCGATTGCGTGCCCGATCCGGTCTGCCAGACGAACAGCGGGAAATGATCGTCGAGATCGCCCGCGATCACCTCGTCCGCGGCCTGCACGATCGCGTCGGCCTTCCAGGCCGGCAGGCGTCCGCCCTCGGCATTGAGCAGCGCGCACGCCTTCTTGACGATCCCATAGGCGCGCGCGACCTCGATCGGCATCCGGTCGCGCCCGATCGAGAAATGATGCAGCGAGCGCTGGGTCTGCGCACCCCAATAGCGGTCCGCCGGCACCGCCATGTCGCCCATGCTGTCGAACTCGCGGCGCCGGCCGCTGGCCGACAAGCCGATCGGGATGGGCGCGCGTGTGGGATGATCGGTCATGCGTTTCTCCTTCGTCGAGATGGGAATGGCGGGCGGCATTCGCCAGCCTGCCCTGGCGGTCGGCCACGCCCGTCCGGTGCGGCACGACGTCCCCTCGCCCGTCTGCGGCAGGTCGGTCGCCGCGCTCCTAACCACGCCTTAACCACGACCGGCTAACCGGACAGGATGCGACCGCCCCCCACCCGTTTCGCCATGCTCGCATCGCTGCCGGCACGGCTGCTGCTCGTCATGCTCGCGGCGCTGATCGCGCTCGGCCTCGCCGCGACGATCGTGCCGGCACGCGCGACAGGTCCCCGGCTGGTCGCCGCCGGAGAGAGCGACACCGCGCTCTATCGCGCGATCGCGCGCGATACCGCGGCGGACGGCGCGACCGCGGGCGCCTATTATCGCGCCGCCGCAGCCGAGCAGCGCGCGCGCGGCTATCCGCTGCGCCCGTTCGTGACCATGCGCGAGCCCGCGCTCGCGCTCGCCACCGCCTGGTTCGGCGCGGGTACGCTCGCCTGGCTCTATCGCGTGCTGGCGCTGCTCGCCACCGGCGCGCTGGTGTGGCGCGTCCAGTGCGACGCGGCGCGCGCCGAGCGGCTCGGCGCGGCGCTGTGCGCGACCGTCTCGGTGCTCGTCCTCGCGCAGCCGGTGATGGCGGTCTGGCACGAGGCATGGGCGGCGCTGCTGCTCGTGCTCGCGCTGGTCGGCGCGGGCGGACGGCGCTGGTGGCTCGCCTGCCTCGCCGGGCTCGCGATGCTGCTGGTCCGCGAACTGGCGGCGCCGACGATCGTCGCCCTGCTCTTCGCCGCGCTCGCCGAACGCCGCCGCGCCGAAGCGATCGGCTGGGTCGCGGTGCTGGCGGTCTTCGCGCTGGCGATGATCGCGCACGCCCATGCCGTCGCCGTGGTCGTCCGGCCCGACGATGCGGAATCGCCGGGCTGGACGAGCCTCGGCGGCTGGCGCTTCATCCTGTCGATGGTGGCCAACGGCAGCGCCTTCTCGCTGTTTCCGCGGTGGATCACCGCACTCGCGCTGCCGCTCGCGCTGTTCGGCTGGGCGAGCCGCGGGGATACGTTCACCGATCGCGTCGCGCTCGCGCTCGCCGCGCTGATCGTCCCGTTCATGGTGATCGGGCGGCCCGACAATTTTTACTGGGGGCTGATGATCGCACCGCTGCTGCCGATCGGCGTCGCCTTCGCGCCGCGGGCGGTCGCCGATCTGGTGCGATCGGCTCGACAAGCGCGCGTGCGACCGGCATGGGACGCGGCGTGGACGGCAGACGCATCCTCCTGATCGTCGGCGGCGGCATCGCCGCGTTCAAGGCGTGCGAGCTGATCCGCACGCTGCGCCGGCGCGGCCACACGGTGCGCTGCGTGCTGACCGCGGGCGGCGCGCAGTTCGTCACCCCGATGACGCTCGCCGCGCTCTCCGGACAGACCGTCCACAGCTCGCTCTGGGAGCTCAAGGACGAGGTCGAGATGGGGCATATCGAGCTCTCGCGCGAGGCCGATCTGGTCGTCGTCTGCCCGGCGACCGCGGACCTGCTGGCGAAGATGGCGGCGGGGATCGCGGACGATCTCGCCACCACGCTGCTGCTCGCCACCGACAAGCCGGTGCTCGCCGCGCCTGCGATGAACGTGCGGATGTGGCTGCATCCCGCCACCCGGCGCAACGTCGCGCGGCTGAGTGCCGACGGCGTCACGGTGCTGACGCCCGACGACGGGCCGATGGCGTGCGGCGAGTTCGGCCCCGGCCGCCTGCCCGAGCCCGATGCGATCGTCGCCGCGATCGAGGCCGTGCTCTCGCCCCGACCCCGGCCGCTCGCCGGCAGGCATGTCCTCGTCACCGCGGGCCCGACCCACGAGCCGATCGATCCGGTGCGCTACATCGCCAATCGATCGTCGGGAAAACAGGGTTTCGCCATCGCCGCGGCGCTCGCCGCGATCGGCGCACGCGTCACTCTCGTCGCCGGCCCGGTGACGCTCGCCACGCCCCCCGGCGTCGCGCGGATCGATGTCGAGACCGCGCGCGAGATGGCCGATGCGGTCGATGCCGCACTGCCCGCCGATGCCGCCATCCTCGTCGCCGCGGTCGCCGACTGGCGGACCGAGCCGCTGCCCACCAAGACCAAGAAGCGGGACGGGATGCCGGTGCTGACGCTGATCGAAAATCCCGATATCCTCGCCACGCTGTCGCAAGGGCCGCGGCGGCCGCGGCTGGTCGTCGGCTTCGCCGCCGAGACCGAAACGCTGCTCGCCAACGCGCAGGCCAAGCTCGCCCGCAAGCGCTGCGACTGGATCGTCGCCAACGACGTGTCGGGCGATGTCATGGGAGGCACCGACAACACCGTCCACCTCGTCACCGCCGAGGGCGTCGAGGACTGGCCGGCGCTGCCCAAGCACGAGGTCGCCGCACGGCTTGCCGATCGCATCGCCGCGGCGCTGGCGGAGCCGGCATGATCGCGATCGGCCTCAGGCGCCTGGCGCATGGCGCGGGCCTGCCGGCGCCCGCCTATGCGACCGCCGGTGCCGCCGGGCTCGACATCGTCGCCGCCGAGGATGTCGAGCTGGCACCCGGCGCGCGCGCCGCCGTGGCGACCGGGTTCGCGGTCGCGATCCCGCCGGGTTACGAGATCCAGGTGCGGCCGCGCTCGGGGCTGGCGCTCCG
>CAZZZX010000431.1:1174-3390 GCA_964658585.1 uncultured Novosphingobium sp. | reverse complement strand
AACTCGTCCGCGCGATGCGCGCGGCGGTCGGTCCCCGATTCCCGATCATGCTGCGCTGGTCGCAATGGAAGGGACCGGATTACGAGGCGAAGCTCGTCACCAGCCCGAACGAGCTGGAGCGCTTTCTGGCGCCGCTGGTCGATGCCGGCGTCGACATGTTCGATTGCTCGACCCGTCGCTTCTGGCTGCCCGAATTCGCGGGCAGCGACCTGAACCTCGCCGGCTGGACCCGCAAGATCAGCGGCAGGACGACGATGACGGTGGGCTCGGTCGGGCTGGAAGCGCCGTTGTCGGGCCGTTCGATGGAAACGATCGTCAATTCGGACGTGTCGCTCGCCAATCTGGTGCAACTCATGGCGATGTTCGAGCGCGGCGACTTCGATCTGGTCGCGCTCGGCCGCTCGGTGCTGATGAACCCCGACTGGCCCAGGCTGATCCGCGCCGGTCGCTATGGCGGTCTACGGACCTACGACCAGAAGATCGTCGCCGCTCATCTCGAATGCGCGGACGTCCGGCCCGAGATCTAGACGCCCAGAAGCTCGAACGCGCCGTGATCGGCCGCCGCCGTACCCAGGCGGGTGACGAACCGGTGCACGATCGGCGCCTCCACCCGGAGCGTGATGCCCCACGTCAGCAGGCCGCAGGGCGATCCCGCACGATAGAGCTGAGCGGCGGAGGGCCCGAGCGTCTCGACCACCTCGAAACCGCGCACGCGGACGGGCGCACGGCCCTGCGACAACGCGGCGCTCAGCCAAGCCGGATCGAGCACGCGCTCGACCTCGAGGGGGGCAGGGGAAAATGCGATGGTGCGGGGTTCGGAGGTGGCGTCCACGAGGTCTCTCCTTGCGGTCGATCGGGCGCCCGCACGGGACGCACGATCGTCTCGCTTCATTTCACGGCCTTGACGACAAGGGCAATATATTCCACCATTACGCACAGAAATTCACGATTGCGAATTGTGGAGAGGGAAGCATGAACGAGATCACCGAGCTGACCCGCAAACCGCAGGCGGCGCCCAATCCCGGTACGCCGATCGACTACAAGATCGTCGATGCCGACGCGCACGTGAATCCGCCGCACGAATTCTGGGTCGATTACCTGCCCGCCCGGTTCAAGGAGATGGCGCCCAGGATCGAACATGCCGAGGACGCCGACTATGTCGTGTTCGAGGGCGGGCGCCGGAAGATGAACCTGCTCGGCGGCGGCGGTGCGCAGGGCAAGGAACAGACCAAGACTGAAGGGCGCCGGTCGGACATGCTCGCCGGAGGCTGGATGCCGGCGCAACGCATCGCGGACATGGATTTGGACGGTATGGACGCATCCGTGCTGTTCGGCGGTGGCCCGCTCGGCTCGAAGAATGTCGATCTCTATATCGAGAGCTTCGCCGCCTATAACCGCTGGCTCGCGGACTTCTGTTCGTATGATGCGCGCCGCCTGATCGGCGTCGGCTACATCCCGATCCGCGATACGCAGGAAGCGATCCGGATGATGAAGGAGTGCAAGGCGCTCGGCTTCACCGCGGTCAACATCCCGGCCTTCCCGCAATCGAAGGAGGCGAACAAGACCTCGGGCGACACCGGGGCGATCGCCTCGATGGGCGCGCAGGCGGCGGCGCTGACCGGCGATCCGTTCGGCGGGCGCACCTTCGCCGATCCCGAGTTCGACGATTTCTGGGCAGCGGCGGTCGACCTGGACATGACCATCACCATCCATCTCGGCGCGCGCATCGCGCGGTTCGGGGACAAGAAGCATTTCCTCCCCGATATGCTGATGACCAAATATTCGATGGCCGAGCCGGTCGCGATCATGATCTTCGGCGGCGTGTTCATGCGCCATCCCAAGCTGCGCTACACCACCGTCGAGAGCGGTGTCGGCTGGTTCGCGCACGCCGCCGAATATATGGACCGGACCTGGGAGAAGCAGCGCTACTGGACCGAAAGCCCGCTGCCCGAGCCGCCGAGCTTCTACATGGAGCAGAACGTCTTCGGCTCGTTCATCAACGATCGCGCGGGCATCCTGATGCGCGACATGCCGGGTGCCGGCAACATCATGTGGTCGTCCGACTATCCGCATTCGGAGACGACCTATCCGAACTCGGCCGCGGTCATCGCGCGGGACTTCGTGGGCGTGCCCGAAAAAGACGTCCACGAGATCATCTGCGGGCGCGCCAAGCGGCTGTTCAAGGTCGGCGCATAAGCGGGCGGGGGGGGGGGGGG
>CAZZZX010000431.1:0-1164 GCA_964658585.1 uncultured Novosphingobium sp. | reverse complement strand
GCATCATGACGTGCGCCCGCGCCGGCATGTCGCCTTCTCTTGATGGGCGACGACGAAGCCGGTAGGCCGTTCCAAATAGCGAACAGTCGGACCGGCATGACACGTCTCTCTCCCGCGGTGGCGCGCACCGTGGCGGTGCTCAACTTCTTCGCCGACCATCCCGGCCAGGCATTCACGCTGACCGACCTGGTGCGCTCGCTGCGGCTCAGCCGGGCGACCTGCCATTCGCTGCTCGCCGCTCTGGTCGAGGCGGGCTATCTCTACCGCAACCCCGACAAGACCTACATGCTCGGCCCCGCGCTGGCCCGCGTCGCGGCGGCGGCACAGCTCGACGAACGGCCGCTCCAGGCGGCGGTGCCGGAGATGCGCCGGCTCGCGGACACGCTCGACGTCATCTGCTCGGCGATTTTCGTCGAGCGCGAGGAGGCGGTGGTGCGCGAACGCGCCTCCTCCTTCTCGCATCTCGGCTGGGCGGCGCAGCTTGGCCGGCGTTTTCCGCTCCAACCGCCGTTCGGCAACGTGTTCATGGCCTGGAGCGCGCCCGAGGAGATCGAGCGCTGGCTAACCCGCGTCCAGCCCGGCTCGGCGGCGGACGTGCGCGCCCGTGCGCTCGCCAGTCTCGAGTTTCCGCGCCGTCACGGCTTCAGCTTCGGACTGCGCACGGAGCATCTGCGGGGCGACCGCCACGCCCAGTCGCTCGTCTATCGCGAGGACAAGACCGACTATGTCCCGAGCGACCTAGGTAGCGACGGCACCTATGATCTCGCCTTCGTCGCGGCGCCGGTGTTCGATGCGCGCGGGGGAGTCGCCTTCGTTTTGGCGCTGATGGGTTTCACCACGTCGCTGCCGGGTGGCGAGGTGGTGCGGATCGGGGCGCAGCTGCGGGACGCCTGCGATAGGGTCAGCGGATTTATCGGCGGCAAGCTTCCATCGGCCGCCCCGATGCCGACAGATTGACGTTATCGGCGGATAAGAGATAGCGGAATAAAAAGCCGGGACTCGGCACAAGATAACGAAAGAGGGGATGATGGACGGTCTGCTCGCCGATAGGGTTGCGATCATAACGGGCGCGGGCGCGGGCGTCGGCCGTGCGGCCACCCTGCTGTTCACCAGACACGGCGCGAAGGTGCTAGCGCTCGACATCAACGCCGCGGATGTCGAGGA
>CAZZZX010000430.1:0-3391 GCA_964658585.1 uncultured Novosphingobium sp. | reverse complement strand
GAGCGAGATCGTCGTGCAGGACACCGGCATCGGGCGAGCGCAGCACGTCGAGCGGGCCGGGCACCGGATAGGCGGCGACCGGCGTGCCACAGGCCAGCGCCTCGATCATCACCAGCCCGAACGTGTCGGTCCGGCTGGGGAAGACCAGCAGATCGGCGCCACGATATGCAGCGGCGAGCCGCTCCCCGCTCAAGCTGCCGAGGAAGCGCACCGCGGGGTAGCGCGCACGGAGCATGGCGAGCGCGGGGCCGTCGCCGACGACGACCTTGGTACCCGGCGCGTCGAGCCGCAGGAACGCCTCGATATTCTTCTCGACCGCCACGCGCCCGACATGAAGCAGGATCGGGCCCGGCATCGCGGCATAGTCGGGCAGCGCGGGGCCATCCGGCCTGAACAGCCTGGTATCGACGCCGCGCGACCAGCGATGCGTCCGGGGCAGGCCGCGCGACTGCAATTCCGCTTCAAGCGTTAGTGTCGCGGCGAACACCGCGGTCGCCGGGGCATGGAAGCGGCGGACGGGCGGCCAGAACCAGTGTGCCGGCAGCCTGGTGCGCATCGCCAGATAGTCGGGAAAGCGCGTGTGGAACGAGGTGGTGAAGGGAAAGCCACGATCGAGACACCAGCGCCGTGCCGCCCAGCCGAGCGGGCCTTCGGTGGCGATGTGGACGGCATCGGGATCGAACGCGGCCAGACGCCGGCCGAGCGCCGGGCCGGCGAGCAGCGCGAGGCGGATTTCCGGGTAGGTCGGGCAGGAGACGGTGGCGAACCCGTCCGGCGTGATCGTATCGACGGCATGGCCGAGCCCGCGCAGCTGCGCCACCGTGGTGGTCAGCGTGCGGACGACCCCGTTGACCTGCGGCGCCCACGCGTCGCTGACCAGCGCGATCCTCATGCCGACACGGGCTCGTCGGCGAGGACCGGCGCGGCGATCATGCTTGCCCGCGCCACCTCGGCGCGTCGCCGTTCCGCCCAGTCGAGGATCGCCATCGTCCCGTCGGCATGTTCGACGAGCGCGGTGCAACTCTCGACCCAATCGCCGTCGTTGTAATAGGTGATGTCGCCGAACCGGCGGATTTCGGCCGAATGGATATGGCCGCAGACCACGCCGTCGACATGGCGTTCGGCGGCGGCCTGCGCCACGACCTCCTCATATCGGGAGATGAAGGCGACGGCGTTCTTGACGCGCTTCTTGAGATGCGCGGCGAGCGACCAATAGGGCAGCCCGAAGCGCCTGCGCACGCCGTTGACGATGGCGTTGCTCTTGAGCAGCAGGCTGTAGGCGCTGTCCCCCAGGAAGGCGAGCCAGCGCGCATAGAGCACGATATTGTCGAACTGGTCGCCGTGCAGCACGAGCAGGCGGCGACCGTCCGCGGTGACGTGGATGTCTTCGGGCAACAGCTCGACATCGCCGAAATGGAGACCGGCGAAATCGCGGAACGCCTCGTCGTGATTGCCCGGCACGTAGATCACGCGCGCGCCGC
This sequence comes from uncultured Novosphingobium sp., assembly GCA_964658585.1. Lineage (GTDB taxonomy): Bacteria > Pseudomonadota > Alphaproteobacteria > Sphingomonadales > Sphingomonadaceae > Solisphingomonas. The sequence continues at coordinate 1,910 of CAZZZX010000430.1, read as the reverse complement.
GCTTGGCCATCTTGAGGACGCAGCGCACCACGTCGTTATGCGTGGCCGGCCAATACCAGCCCTTGCGAAGCTGCCAGCCGTCGACGATGTCGCCGACCAGATAGAGCGTCTCGCATTCGATCGATTTCAGGAAATCGAGCAGGAGTTCGGCATTGCAGCCCGGCGTGCCGAGATGGGTGTCCGATATCCAGACGGTCCGGAAGCGCAGGCGCGGCTTGTGGCGATCGCGCTGCTCCGCCTCGCGTAGCCAGGCGGGTAGCGCCGCGGTGCGGGCACGCGGCTCGCGACGGGTGTCGGGGCCGGTGCGCGCGGCGATCGGCAAGGTCGGCAAGGAGGCCATGCGCCGCTCCTGATCCCGGGCGGCGGGTGCCGCCCGTTCGGACTGCCTTAGGCTTCCAGCAAGATATTCGTATGAAACGGCGATGACGGGTTTCTTACAGATCGTGCTGGATCGCTCGGGATCGGCTTGTCGTCAAACTGAAACGATCGGCTGCAAGATGTCACCGAGTAGACGGCGGCGTCACCGGCCCCGCCCTCTTGGTAGAGGAGCGCGACGAACGATGTTGCCTCAGATGAGTACGGACGGCGTAGCGCAGGCTTACGGCCGGTGGGCGCCCGTCTACGATCTCGTATTCGGTCCGGTATTTCGTCAGGGCCGATCCGCCGCGATCGTCGCGGCGGAGAAGATCGGCGGCCGGATCCTCGAGGTCGGCGTCGGCACGGGCATCTCGCTGCCGGGCTACAAGGCGTCGAGCCGGCTGACCGGCGTCGATATCTCCGAACCGATGCTGGACAAGGCGCGTGCGCGCGTGCGCCGCCTCGGCCTCGCCAACGTCGATGCGATCCAGGTCGGGGACGCCGAGGCGCTCGACTTCCCCGATGCGGCATTCGACGTCGTCGTCGCGCAATATGTCGTCTCGGCGGTCCCCAATCCGGAGCGCGCCCTCGACGAGTTTGCCCGCGTTGTGAAGCCGGGCGGCGAGATCATCATCACCACGCGCGTCGGCGCGGCGGGCGGACTGCGCAGCGCGATCGAGAAGGGGCTGATGCCCGTCACCAGCCGGCTCGGCTTCCGCACCGATTTCCCTTTCGCGCTCTATACGGACTGGGCGGCGACGCGACGCGACGTGACGATGGTCGAGCGCCGCGAACTGCCGCCGCTCGGTCATTTCTCGCTTGTCCGCTACGCCAAGCACGAGCCGGCACGGGGGAACGCCTGATGTCGGGCTTTCGCGCGCAGCTCGCCGAACAGCGCTGGGACGATCATCGCTTCTATCATCACAGCGTCGTCAACCAGAGCCTGCACTTCGTCAGCGCCTGTACCTTCCTCACCGCCTATGTGCTTCTGTTCCACGATCCGGCGGTGGCCAGCCTGCTCGCCTGGGGTGTGGCGATGACCAGCCGACAGGCGGGACATTTCTTCTTCGAGCCGAAGGGCTACGATCACGCCAACGACGCCAGCCATGCCTACAAGGAAGAGGTGAAGGTCGGCTACAATCTGTTCCGCAAATGGGTGCTGATGAGCATCTGGGCGCTGGTGCCGGTCGTGCTGCTGCTCGAACCCGGCCTGTTCGGCACGCTGGAGGAACCGCGGGGCTTCGTCGGCTTCCTCCGGCATGTCGGGATCGGCTGGCTGGGGCTCGGGATCGGCGCGATCGTGTTCCGCGCGCTGCAGCTGTTCGTGCAACGCGACGTCGAGACCGGGCTGGTGTGGGCGACCAAGATCGTCACCGACCCGTTCTGCGACTTCAAGCTGTATCGGACGGCGCCGATACGGTTGCTCAAGGGCGAGCGGATCGACGATCACGCCGCCGCCTGAGCCCGTGCGAACCGTGCGCGCAGCGTCTCGCGCAACACCTGGCGGCGCAGCGCCTTGTTGGTGATGCCCGGCGCCTGCCACCACCAGCCGT
>CAZZZX010000429.1:0-3393 GCA_964658585.1 uncultured Novosphingobium sp. | reverse complement strand
AAGCCTGGGCACGGGTTTCGTCGCGCCCGCCGAGGCGCAGCGGCATCATCCCCGCGCCGTGCCCGTGCCGACCACCCCGACGCAGCCGACCAGCGAGGCGCCGACCCCCACGGGCGCGCAGGAGATCATCCGTTCGATCCGCGTCACCGGCAACCAGCGGCTCGAGCCCGAGACGGTGCTCTCCTACGTCAAGCTCCGCGCGGGCGACGTCTATACCCGCGATGGCGGCGACACCGCGCTCAAGTCGCTCTATGCGACCGAGCTGTTCGCCGATGTCCAGATCGTCGACGACAATGGCGCGATCACCATCAAGGTGCGTGAGAACCCGGTCGTCAACCGCATCGTGCTGGAAGGCAACAAACGCCTCAAGTCCGACAAGATCATGCCCGAGATCAAGCTCTCGGCGCGCGAGATCTTCAGCCGCGCCAAGGTCCGCGCCGACGTCGCGCGGATCATCGAACTCTATCGCCGCCAGGGCCGCTACGCCGCCACCGTCGATCCCGAGATGGTGCTGCTCGACCAGAACCGCGTCGACGTCGTCTTCGAGATCCACGAGGGCGACAAGTCCAAGGTCAAGGCGATCAACATCATCGGCAACGAGCATTTCTCGGACAGCGAGCTCAAGGGCCAGATGGCGACGAAGGAGAGCAGCCTCCTCCACATCTTCTCGTCGGGCACCAGCTACGATCCGGACCGGCTCGCCTACGACCAGCAGAAGCTGCGCCAGTTCTACCTGACCCAGGGCTATGCCGATTTCCGCGTCGCCTCCGCGGTCGCCGAGCTGACGCCCGACAAGAAGGACTTCGTCATCACCTATGTGGTCGACGAGGGGCAGCGCTACAAGTTCGGCAAGGTCGACGTGCAGAGCGAGATCCGCGATCTCAAGCCGGCGGTGCTCAAGTCGCTGGTCAAGGAGAAGCCGGGCGACTGGTACAACGCGAAGGCGGTGGAGGACACCGTCGACACGATGACCGATGCGGCAGGCGGGCTCGGCTATGCTTTCATCGACATCCGTCCCGATTTCGACCGGAACCCCAAGACGCTGACGATGGGCGTCAACTTCCAGGTCAATCAGGCGCCGCGCGTCTATGTCGAGCGGATCGACATCGCCGGCAACACCAACACGCAGGACAAGGTGATCCGCCGCGAGTTCCGGCTGACCGAAGGCGACGCGTTCAACGGCTTCCAGGTCAAGCGCTCGCGCGACCGCATCCGCTCGCTGGGATTCTTCCAGGACAAGTTCGAGATCGACCAGAAGCCCGGATCGGCGCCCGACAAGGTCGTGCTCGAGGCCAATGTCGAGGAGAAGTCGACCGGCCAGCTCCAGGTCTCGGCGGGCTATTCGAGCCTCGAGAAGTTCATCGTCTCGCTGTCGATCGAGCAGTCCAATTTCCGCGGCAAGGGCCAGACCGTGCGCGCGAGCGCGGATTATTCGGCCTATTCCAAGTCGGTCAGTGTCGGCTTCACCGAACCCTATCTGTTCGACAAGAACCTCGCGCTCGGCTTCGATATCTTCCGGCGCGATTATCGCTCGTTCAACTACACGACCGATAATAATCGCAACACGACCTACAACCAGACGACGACGGGATTCCAGGCGCGCCTCGGCATCCCGCTTACCGAATATTGGTCGCTGGCGACGCGCTATTCGTTGAGCTACGACGACGTCACGCTCGACAAGAGCACCTATTACACCGATGGCCAGTGCGATCCGATCCTCGCCGGACGTTATCTGTGCGATGCGATCGGCAAGCGGCTGACCTCTTCGGTCGGCTACAGCATCGTCTACGACACGCTCAACAACCGCCTGTTCCCGACGGCGGGCAATCGTGCCGTGTTCAGCCAGGACTTCGCGGGTGTCGGCGGCGACGTCAAATATCTGCGCAACGTCCTGACCGCAGACAATTACCGTAATCTCGGCCACGGCTTCGTGCTCAACACCCATGCCGAGGGCGGTTATATCTGGGGTTATGCCGGCGGCCGGACCGACGCCAGCGGCGATGCCGTCGACGCGATCCGCCTGACCGATCGCTTCTATCTGGGCAATCCGCAGATCCGCGGTTTCGACATTCGCGGCATCGGCCCGCGCATCATCCGCCGGCTCTACAATGTCGGCGCCGACGGCAACGGTATCGTCAATGCCGACGGCTCGCCGTCGCTCGTCGCGGGCAGCAGCGGCAAGCTCCAGGATGACGCGCTGGGTGGCCGCGCCTATTATATCGGCCATTTCGAGGTTCAGATCCCGCTGGGATCCGGCGCGCGCGAGGCCGGCTTCCGGCCGTCGATCTTCACCGACGCGGGTTCGGTGTTCGGGCTCAAGCGACCGAGCACGATCAACCAGAAGACGCCGATCCAGCGCAAGGTCACCGACAGCAACGGCAATCAGCTCTATTACACCGACTCGACGCAGACCGCGGAGACGACAAACGCCAATGCGGCCGATGGCACCGCGCTCACCCCCGTCATCAACACGATCCAGCCCTTCTACGAGCAGTATTACGGCAGCACCATCCGCCCGCGCGTCTCCGTGGGCTTCGGTGTCTCATGGAACTCACCCTTTGGTCCCCTGCGGATTGACATCGCCAAAGCGCTCGTCAAGCAGAAGGGCGATGACACCAAATTGTTCAATTTCAACGTAGGAACCCAGTTCTGATGACCAAGCTGTTCGCACCGGCGCTTGCCGCCGCCGTCGCCGTGTCCGCTCTGGCGGCACCGGCCATCGCCGCCTCGGACCCGGCCGTCCTCGTCGTCGACTTCAATCGCGTCTTCTCCGAGTCGGCCGCCGCCAAGAGCGGCACCAGCCAGCTCCAGGCGAAGTATAACGGCACGCTGCAGCAGCGCCGTGCGGCCTTCCAGTCGGCCGCGCAGTCGTACAACAGCCAGGTCGAGAGCGCGCGCAAGACGATCAAGCCGGGTACGGCGGTGCCCCCCGCGACCCAGCAGGCGCTCCAGCAGGCCGGCCAGAACGCGCAGGCTGCGCAGCAGCAGCTCCAGGATCTCCAGGAGGACGTCAACGAAGCGGCGGGCTATGTCCGCAACCAGATCATCGAGCGGTCGACCCCGATCGCCGAGCAGATCCGCGCCGAGCGCAAGGCGGCGGTCGTCGTCGACAAGGGTCAGACGCTCGCGTCCGATCCCGCCGACGACGTCACCTCGACGCTGATCCAGCGTCTCGATGCGTCGTTCACCACGCCGGGCATCGTCCCGCCGCAGCCTGCCCAGGGTGCCGCGCCGACCACCGCCGCGCAGCCTGGAGCCCGTCCGGCGCCGCAGGGCCGGTGACCGCAGGCGAGGCGGCGGCTCCCGGTATCGGCCCGCTGGATATCCGGCGGGTGATGGCGGCGCTGCCGCACCGCTACCCGATGCTGCTCGTCGACCGGGTGGAGGAGATCG
>CAZZZX010000428.1:0-3400 GCA_964658585.1 uncultured Novosphingobium sp. | reverse complement strand
TGTTCGCGCCCTCCAGCCTGGCGGCGGTGTTCATCGCGTCGCCGAGCGCGGTGTACTGGATGCGGCCCTCGCCGCCGAAATTGCCGACCACCGCCTCGCCGCGATGCAGCCCGACGCGGGTCCGGCCGATCGGCGGCACGCCGTCCGGCGCCTCGGCGCGGAAGCGCTCGCCCGCCTCGAACATCTCCGCCGCCGCGGCGAGCGCGCGATCGTCGTCGTTGGGCCGCGCGATCGGTGCACCCCAGAACGCCACCACCGCGTCGCCGACGAACTTGTCGAGCGTCCCGCCATGCTTGAGCACGACTTCGGTCATCAGATCGAGATAGCGGTTGAGCAGGAAGGCGACCATTTCGGGCGAGATCGCGTGGCTGAGCTTGGTGAAGCCCTCGAGATCGGTGAACAGCGCGACGATCGGCCGCTTCTCCCCCGACAGGCTGAGCCGCGCGGGATCGCGCATGATCTCCTGTGCCACGTCCTTGGGCAGATAGCGGCCGAGCGCCTGGCTGGCGAAGCGGCGCTGGTCCGAGCCGAAGCCGCGCGCCGCGGTGCTGACCGCGGCATAGGCGAGCACCCAGCCGATCCCCCAGCCCGCCGCCGAGACCTGCAGCGTGTCATAGCCGCCGCGCTGGAGCATGAACGGGAAGGCGACGATCAACACGAACTCGACAATGATTGCGAGCGTCATCTTCCACGCCGCGAGATCGAGCGCGGCGGTCACCGCGCCGAGCCCGACCGCGACCAGCGCGGTGAGCCACAGCTTCCAGCTCGGCGTCGGCAACAGCACATCGTGGTCGAGCATCTGCGCGAGCATGATGGCATGTGCGTCCAGCCCGAAGATCTGGCGATGGTCCGCGTCGATCCGCGTGATCGGCGTGTCGTATTTGTCGGTGTCCGAAATGCGTCCGCCGATCAGGACATACCGCCCGGCGATCTGACTGCGCAGCGCCTTGGCGAGCGCGGGGATCGCGAAGCTGTCGATCGGGAACACCGCGAACTGCGTGCGCTCGTCGTTGGACCCTTGGGAGGTCGGCGGATACTGGAAGCGCAACGCACCGGTGTAACCCGCCCGTTCGGCGTCGATCCCGAGCAGCGCCGGCGCGAATATCCTCGGCAACGAGGTCGGCTGATCCGGCCAGAACCGCAGCACGTTGTCGCGATCGGTCTCGATCCGGACGGAGGCACGATGGACGTTGGTGCCCCGCAACCGCTTGAACCACTGATCCATGTAATCCTGCTGCCACGACAGGACCTGCTCGCCATTCTCGGCCGCGGAGGTGTAGCCGACATAGGTCGGGGTGTGCATCTTGCGGAACGCGGCGAGCAGATAGGGGTCCTCGGCCTGCGGCTGGTCGAGCAGGATATCGATGGCGATGCCCTTGGCGCCGAGCGGATCGAGATTGAGCAGCGCGTCCGCCAGCATCTTGCGATCGAGCGGCGAACGCTTGCCGAGCGCGGCGAGCGTGTTGTCGTCATAGACGACCTCGACGATCCGCTTGTCCTGCCCCACCGACGAGGCGGTCGCGGAGACGCGGAGGTTGTAGAGCGCGCGTTCCCAGTCGCGCGCGACCGGCAGGCTCCAGCTCTCCCGCGCGAACAGAACCGCGAGCCCGAGGATCAGCGCGGAGGCGAGCAGCCGCCACAACCCGACCTTCCGGACGAACTTGGCGATCCCGCCGCGGTCCGTCCTTGGGGGCTGGGTCTGCATCAGCATCGGTGTATCAGCTCCCCGGCGTCGCGGCTCCGCCCGGATGCTCCGCCGCCGGAGTCGCCGTCACCGGAGCGGCGGCTGCGGTGGCGGGCGCGGAGGCACGCAGCAGCGGTCGCGCGCCGTCGCCGACCAGCGCGAACGCCGCCCAGTAATAGGGATGCGAAGTGTCCTTGTCGTCCATCAACTTGAGCTGCGAGGCGCGCATCGCCTCGCCGATCGAGGTGCCGCGCGGCGCCTGGAACAGCCCGGTGATGAGCCGCTCGGTCGCCTTGTAGTCGTTGGGCACCGGCCAGTGGCTGGCGAGCACCGCGCGCCCGCCCGCGCCGACGAACGCGCGCACCAGACCGTCGAGCGAGGAACCGCCGCCCGAGACCTCGCCCGCCTCGCGCGTTGCCGCGACGCTCGCCTGGCCCGCGGTGTCGCAGGCCGAGAGGATGACGAGATCGGCGTCGAGATGCAGGTCGAACACCTCGCGGAAGGTCAGCAGCCCGTCGGACGCGCGACCATCGGGCAGGGTCGGGCCGAACGAGGTGAGCAGCGCGGGCCGGGCCGGGCATTCGGGGCGCGGCGCGGTGACCAGGCCATGGGTCGCGAAATGCAGGATGCGATAGTCGGACAGGTCCTTGCGCTCGATCAGCGCGGTGTCGCTGAACGCGGCGCCGATGACGACGTCGTCGCCCGCCCCGCCGACCACCTTCTGCGCGGCATAGAGCTCGGTCGGCGCGATCGGATCGCTCCAGGCCGAGAGCGGCCAGCTGCAGTCGATCGCGCCGCGCGCCGAGATCGAACGGGTGCGGGCCACCGTGGTCGCCTCGGCGGTGCCCGCCACCGGCGCATTGTCGCCGAGCCCGAGATAACCGAACTTGGCCTCGGACGGCCGGACGCCGCGGATGTCGCGGAACGCCTGCGGCGAGACCGCGGTCGAGACGTCGACGGTGCGGCCGAGCCACGCGACCCCGGTGAAGTCGAACGGATCGCCCTTGGGGTCCGCGGCGCGCGCGGTATAGCTCTTGACGCTCGCATCGTCGGTGACGAGCAGGCTGATCGGCAATCGCAGCATCGGGCCGTCGGGCTCGAAGACGAGTTGCCGCACGCCCGCGAGCCGCGCCGCCGCCGGCCCCATCAGCGCGACGAACAGCTCGTGCGCCTTGGCGACGTCGAACGGCACGGTCTGCTGCGTGCCGCCGACATCCTGCGTGATCGTGTTGCGCAGCGCGGTGACGGTATCGTCCAGCGTCGCGGTGTCCATCGGCAGGCGATAGGCGATCGCGCCGTCATGGCGCGCGAACAGCGCATAGAGATCCGGACCCACCACCGCGAGCTTGAGATAGGCTTCGTCGCCGCCGAGCGTGGTCTCGAGATCGGCGAGCGTCATCGCGCTCGACGAGACCGCGCGATAGCGCGGGAAGGCGGACAGCGACGCCTGGGTCGCGACCTGATCCGCCTCGAGCTTGGCGAGCGTCTCCTTGGCGGCGGCGAGCGCGGTGTCGCTCGCCGGCGTGGTCTGCGCGACGGCCTGGAGCCGGCCGACCTCGATCCGCGTCCGCTCGACGTCGCGGCTCAGCGTCACCGACTGGCGGAACAGCCGCGACGCCTCGTCGCTGCCCCCCGACAGTTCGCGCGCGAGCACCGCCTGCGTATCGGCGACGCCCGGCCGCACCAGCGTCTGGCTGACCGCGAAGAAATCGGCGG
>CAZZZX010000427.1:0-3401 GCA_964658585.1 uncultured Novosphingobium sp. | reverse complement strand
ACCCCGGAGCTCGCCGCCGAGCCGGCAGCCGAGCCCGCCGCCGAGGGCGTCGCCGAAGTCGAAGCCGCACCCAAGCCGAGGCGCGGGCGTCGCAAGGCCGCCGACGCCGCGGCCGAGGCGCCTGCCGACGCCACGCCGGTCGCCGAAGCGGCGGCCACGGCCAAGCCGAAGCGCGGGCGTCGCAAGGCGGCCGCCGCGGACGAGCCGGTGGTCGAGGTCGCCGCGCCGATCGCCGAGGCGCCGACCGCGGACGAGACGCCCGTCGTCGCCGCGCCCGAACCGCAGCCCGAGCCCGAGCCCGAGGCGGACGCCGATGACGGCTCGCCGCCGCGCCGCGGCTGGTGGCAGCGCACCTTCGGGGCCTGACCGTCAGGCGGGGCGTCGCGGCGATGCCGATCGACGACGCCCCGCCTGCGTCGGCGCTTCACGTACCGTTCAGTCGCGTGCGCGCAGTCGGGGCCATGCGCCGACGTCTGCGTGCCGCGATCCTGATCGTCCTCGCGCTCGCGGTGCCGTTGCGCCCGCTGCTGGCCGAGGACGGGCCGCAGATCCTGCGCGATACCGAGACGGAGCGTTTCCTCGACGACATCTCGGCGCCGCTCGCCAAGTCGGCGGGGCTGGCACCCGGCGCGCTCAAGGTCGTGCTGCTCCAGGATCCCGAGATCAACGCCTTCGTCGCGGGCGGCCAGACGATCTACATCAACAGCGGCACCATCCTCGCCGCCGACAACGCCAACGAGATCGAGGGCGTGATCGCGCACGAGCTCGGCCATATCGAGGGCGGCCATGTCCCGCTCGGCGCGGGCAACGCCGCACCCTCGACGCGGATCGCGTTGCTCTCGCTGATCGCGGGCATCGCTGCGGCGGCACTCGGCGGGGGCGGCGCCGCGCTCGCCGCGCTGGGCGCGGGCATGACCGCGGCGCAGAGCAACTACCTCGCCTTCAGCCGCGCACAGGAGGGCAGCGCGGACGCGTCCGCGGTACGCCACCTCAACGACGCGCACCTGTCGGGCAAGGGGATGGTCAGCTTCTTCGACAAGCTCAAGCAGGAGGAATATCGCTATTCCTCGAGCTACCAGCCGATCAATCCCTTCCTCCAGGACCATCCGATGACCGCCGACCGGCAGGCGGCGCTGGCCCAGGATCTCAAGGCATCGCCCTGGTGGAACACGCCGATCGATCCCGCCAAGCAGCTCCGCTTCCTGCGCATCAAGGCCAAGCTCGCCGGCTATGTCCTCGATCCCGCGGTGGTCCTCAAACGCTACCCGCCGAGCGACCGGACGCTCCCCGCGCATTATGCGCGCGCCTATGCCTGGCATCGCGCCGCCTATCCCGACCAGGCGCTCGCGGAAGGGCGTGCGCTGATCGCGGCGGCGCCCGACGATCCCTATTTCAACGAGCTGTACGGCCAGCTCCTGCTCGAGAACGGGCACCCCAAGGAGTCGCTCGCGCCATTGCGCCTCGCCGCGCGCGGTTCGGGCGACGCGCCGCTCATCACCGCGATGCTCGGCCACGCGCTGCTCGCCACCGACGACTATGCCAATTTCAAGGAAGCGCAGACCGTCCTCAAGCTGTCGGTGGCGCGCGATCGCGAGGATCCGCTCGCCTGGTATGCGCTCGGCACAGTCTATGCGGCGAACGGCGACGAGGCGCACGCCTCGCTCGCCACCGCGGAGCGCTATTCGATGCAGGGCGAGGACCGGCTCGCCGGGATCAACGCCGAGCGCGCGATGAAGGATTTCAAGCAGGGCACCGCCGACTATCTGCGTGCCGAGGACATCGCGCTTGCCTCGCGCAACAATCTCGACTGGAAGGAACGCCACAAATGAGCGCCTGTGTAGGGAGGATCGCACCGGTGCGGCAGACCGCGCTCTCCCGCACCGTCTCGCACGCCTCATGAGCGAGCGGCTCTGGGGCCTCGCCACCGCGATCGGCGCGGCGGCGGTCGGTGCGCTGGTCGCGATCTCGGCGATGCTGTGGCTGCGCCCGGCAGCGGGCGGCGGCGATGTGCGCGGTTACCTGCTCGCCCATCCCGAAGTGATCTCGGAGGCGATGGACCGGCTCCAGCAGAAGGAAACCGGATCGACCGTCGTCGCCAACCGGACCGCGATCGTCGCGGCCTTTCCGGGCGCGACGGCCGGCAATCCGCGGGGCGACGTGACGCTCACCGAATATTACGACTATGCGTGCGGCTACTGCCGGCAGACGGTGGGGGACATCGATCGGCTGGTGCGCGACGATCCGCGGCTGCGGGTCGTCTTCAAGGAGTTGCCGATCCTCTCGCCGCTGTCCGATCAGGCGGCACGGCTGAGCCTGGCGGCGGCGAAGAGCGGGCGCTTCGCGGTCTTCCACCACACCCTGTTCGATGCCGGCCAGCTCACCCAGGAGACGATGGGCGCCGCCGCGCACGCCGCGGGCATCGACCCCGCCCAGGCCGATGCCCCCGACATCGCGCGCGAGGTCGAGGCGACGATGGCGACCGCGCGCGCGCTCAAGCTCAACGGCACGCCGAGCTTCGTGATCGGCGACCAGCTGCTCGCCGGCGCGGTCGGATACGACCAGCTCAAGGCCGCGGTCGATCAGGCGCGCGCGCAGCCGGTAGGCTGAGCGCGGGCGTATCGTGGACCGGCTGACGCTGTTCGGACTCGTCGCGGTCTTCGCGATGCTGGTCTGCTACGCGATGGAGCAGCGTTCGCGCTGGTGGGTGCTCGCCTTTGCCGGATCGTGCTTGGCGGGATCCGCCTATGGATTTCTTCAGGGCGCCTGGCCGTTCGGTCTGGTCGAAGGCGTGTGGTCGGTCGTCGCGGCACGGCGCTGGTGGCGGGCGTAATCCGGGAAAGCCCTCTCCCGGTCAGGAAAGACGGCTGATTAGTCCGCAGGTGTCGGCAGCGGCTTTCCCGCGAGAAACGCCTCGATGTTGGCCAGGCACTGCCGCCCCATCTCCGCCACCGCTTCGATCGTCGCGCCCGCGACGTGCGTCGTGAACAGCGTACCCGGCACGTCGCGCCAGCGCTCGGGCGGGGTCGGCTCGTCCGCGAACACGTCGAGCGCGGCGCCGCCCAGCGTACCCTCGCGCAGCGCCGCGATCAGCGCGTCCTCGTCGACCAGCCGCCCGCGTGCGACATTGACCAGCAGCCCGTCCGCGCCGACCTCCGCCCCGGTCTCGAGGACCCGCGCGCCGCGCGCGTCCGTGCGGACGACGGTGACGGCGGCGGGCGTCGAGAGCCGCAGCGTCAGGCGCACCCGGGTCGCCGGGGTGCTGTGCCGCCAGACGGCCGCCGGGAACGCGTTGAAGTACGCCCCGAAGGACGCGGTCGTGCCGGCAGCGACCAGCAGCCGAGCGCGGACCCCGGACGGCGTCGCGACGGGGGAGCCGAGCACCGCGCCGGTCGCGTAGAGCG
>CAZZZX010000426.1:1226-3411 GCA_964658585.1 uncultured Novosphingobium sp. | reverse complement strand
CCATCACCCAGCGGATCGCCTCGAGCAGGTTGGACTTGCCGCAGCCATTGGGGCCGACGATGCCGGTCAGCCCGGGCTCGATCACCAGCTCGGCAGGATCGACGAAACTCTTGAAGCCGGTGAGCTTGAGCCGGCGGATTCGCATCGCGGCGCCGTCAGCCGCCGATCGCACGGACGAGATCGGGCTTGAGCGTCGCCCAATCGGGCGAGCCCTCGATCCTGCCGTTGATGAGGAAGGTCGGCGTACCCTCGATCTTGTACCGTTTCTCGCCCGCCTGCGCCGCCGCGATCAGCCGGTTCCAGGCCGATTGATCGGTCAGGCAGGCGTGGAGCTTGTCCGCGCTCACCCCCTTCTGCCCGGCGAAGCCGTTGAGCCCGGTGACCCGGGTGATCTGGTAGAGCTGCTCCTGCGGCGGCAGCGCATCGATCTTCTTGCCGTCCGCAGGCGTCATGTTCTGCGCGTTGCCGATCCATTCCTGCTGCTGCGCGAAGATCTGGTCGCTGAGCGCGAAGAAGCCCGACGGCCCGCCGCAGCGCGCGACCAGGGCCGCGGAGAGATCGAACGAATCACGGATGAAGCTGCGGAATTCGTAGCTGATCTTGCCGGCCGCCACCCATTGGCGGATCGTCGGCATCGCCTCGGCATCGAAGGCGGCGCAGTGCGGGCAGGTGTAGGATCCGTATTCGACGAGCGCGACGGGCGCGTCGGGCTTGCCCATGCGGATGCCCTGATCGGGCGTCAGCGACACCTGCGACACCCAGCCGCCGGCGGTCGCGGAGGACGGCCCCGCGGCGGTGTTGCCGCCGGCATCCGCGCCGTCGCCCCGCTTGCAGCCGGCAAGCAGGAGCGCCGCGGCCAGCGCCAGCATCGTCAGCGTACGCACCGGCACCACCCGCTCAGCCCTTCGCCGCGTCGATGGCAGTCTTGAGCGACGGCCAGTCGTGCGCGTTGGCGGCGACCTCGCCGTTGACGACGAAGGTGGGGGTGCCGGTGATGTTGAAGCGCTGGACGCCGTCCTGCATCGTCTTGGCGACCTCGTCCATCGCCGCATTGTCCGACAGACAGGCCTGCGCCTTGGCGGCCGGCACGCCGCGCTGGCCGACGAAGCTCAGATAGCCGAGCTGGTCCGCCCAGGCCGCGGCCTGCTGCGCGGGCGATTTGCCGGCGAGCGAATCGCCGAAGGTCGGCGGCAGCGCGCTCCATTTCTTGGAGACCTCGTCGAAGTCGCCGAACATCTGCTCGAGCAGCGGGAAGAACGCCTGCGGCCCGTTGCAGCGACCGAGCAGGATGGCGGCGATGTCGGGGCCGTGGATCGCGAAGTCGCGGAACTCGTAGCTGACCCGCCCGGTCGCCACCTCCTGCTTGAGCGGGGGGAAGCCCTCGGTCGCGAACGCCGCGCAATGCGGGCAGGTGCGCGAGCCGAACTCGATCACCTTCACCGGTGCATCGGGGTTGCCCATGCGATAGCCGCCGTCCGCGGTCTTGACGACCTGCTCGACCCAGCCGCCCGCGGGCGCGGGGGCGATCGGCCCCGCGGTGCTGGCCGCGGCGTCGTCGCCGCCGGCCTTCTTGCACGCACCGAGCATCAGCGCCGGAGCCGCAGCCGCGGCGAGGAGAAACAGACGGAAGGTCGACATGACGGACGGTTACTCCTGAGGAACGGACAGGCGCTCAGCCCTTGAGCGCGGCGATGAGACTGGGTTCGAGCGCGGCCCAGCCATAGACGCCGTCGAGCTTGTCGCCGTTGACGTAGAAGCTCGGCGTGGCGCCGATCTGGCGCACGTTCCAGGCATCGTTCGCCGCCTTGGCGAGCGTGTCGCGCAGCCCGGCATCGCCGATGCAGCGGGTGAGCTGCGCCGGCGCGATACCACGCTTTTCGGCCAGCGCGGCGAGCCCGGAACCCTCGGCGATGCCGCTGAACACGGCTTCGGGCGGGGTCGTCGCGGGATCGCTCGCGCCCATCTGCTGCTGGCGCGCGATGGCGCGCGGCTCCCAATCGGACTGCGTGTCGAACACCGCGAGCGCGGTATCGAAGAAACGCGTCGGCCCGGCACAGCGCGCGATCACCGCGGCGGTCATGTCGCCGGCGTCGCGCAGCGCGGCGCGGAACTCGAAGCTGACCTTGCCGGTGCGCACGTACCGATCGCGGATCGCGGGAAACGCCTCCTTGGCGAAGGCCGCGCA
>CAZZZX010000426.1:0-1216 GCA_964658585.1 uncultured Novosphingobium sp. | reverse complement strand
GCGGATGCCGCCATCGGGGGTCGCCACCGCGACACCGGTCCAGTCGACCGCGGCATGGCGGTGTACCGGCCGGGCCTCGGCCAGCGCGGCGGGGAGACAGGCGATCAATGCGAGCGAGACGATGCTACGGAACATCATGGTTCGGTCTGCTCCGGTAGGCGCGGCGTGCCGGCGGTGAGCGAGAGGCCGCGGGCGAGCGATTCGAGCACCGCGCGCAACTCGGGATCGTCGATCGCGCGCAGGCCGTCGCCGAGCTCGACCGGTTTGAGCGCGGGCGGCCCTGGCCGGGCGGCGGGCGGCCGCGCGCGGGCGGCACCCTGACGGATCTGGACACGCGCCACCGCCTCATAGCCGAAGAAGCGATTGACCCGCTCGATCAGCGCGGGCGCGATATGCTGCATCGTCGCGGCGTGCGCGCCCTCGACCATCAGCGTCAGCACACCGAGCGAGCGTTCGCCATGAGGGAAGCGGATCGATTCGGGGGTCGATACGCGCGCGTAGCGATCCCCGACGATCTCGGCCCAGCGGCTGACCACCGCGGACTGGACGAAGCCGAAGCGGCGGAACGCGACCCGGCCGATATCGGGCACGATCTCGGCCACCGCGCGCGCGCGCTGCGAGCGTTGCGGCTCGGCGGCGGCGCTCTTCCTGGTGCGCGTGCGTGTCGGGCGTTCCGTCATCGCGCTCCCCATGCCATAGCCGCGGCATGTCCGTCGATGCCGCACGCACACCGCCTGCCGAAACTCTGCTCGGCTGGTACGACGCCCATGCCCGCACACTGCCCTGGCGCATCGCGCCGGGCGCGGGCACGACGCCCGATCCCTATCGCGTCTGGCTGTCCGAGGTGATGCTCCAGCAGACCACGACCGCGGCGGTGGCGCCCTATTTCGCGCGCTTCGCCGCGCGCTGGCCCGATGTCGCGGCGCTCGCCGCGGCGGACGAGGGCGAGCTGATGGCGGCATGGGCGGGGCTCGGCTACTATGCCCGCGCGCGCAATCTGCTCGCCTGCGCGCGTGCCGTGGTGCGCGATCATGGCGGCCGCTTCCCGGCCGACGAGGCGGCGCTGCGCACGCTCCCCGGGATCGGCCGCTACACCGCCGCGGCGATCGCGGCGATCGCGTTCGGGGCGCACGCGGTGGTGGTCGACGGCAATGTCGAGAGAGTCGTCGCCCGGCTGTTCGCACTGGAGGCGGCGCTACCCGGTGCGCGCGACGCG
>CAZZZX010000425.1:0-3414 GCA_964658585.1 uncultured Novosphingobium sp. | reverse complement strand
CGTCGACGGCGTTGAAGAAGCGCTTGCCCCGCTGCAGCAGGCCGCCGCGGATCGCGGGGACGAACGCGTCGCCGGTCCAGCCGTCGCCCGCGGGCACGACGTCGGTATGGCCGGCAAAGGCGAGATGCGGGCCGCCCGTGCCGCGCACCGCGATCAGATTCTCGACCGGACCGTGCGGCGCCTCGCCCGCCGCGAAGCGCTCGACCGCGAAGCCCTGCACCTCGAGCGCCGCCGCCAGCACGGCCTGAGCGCCGGCATCGGCGGGGGTGACGCTGGCGCAGGCGATCAGCCGCGTGGCGAGATCGACGGGATCGATGGCGACGGTCATGGCGGTCGGGTTAGGCCGGGCGACCGGTCATTGCCAGACCGCCCGCGACGTTCGGATCGTCAGAGCGGCCCCTTGGCGAAGAATGTCGAGATATCGAACCACACGTCGCGGCGACGGGCCTGATCGTCGGTCGCGTCGAGAACGTCGAAGGCGCCACCCTGCATGACGAGGCTCTGTTTCTGCGATTTGAGATGCAGGACGCCGAGCAGGAAATACTCCTCGTCCACGCCGATGACATGATAGGCGGTCGCCGCGGATCGGCCGTCCCCGCCCGCCAGGATCGCCCCAACCAGTCCGCGCACGATCCGCCGATGCGTATCGGCGACCTCGGGTCGCGCGAGCTTCTCGTCTGCCACCGTCTCGAGCAGATGGGCGTTGAGATCGAGATAGTCGTGCGCGAGCTGCTGGTCGCACAGCGTCACGAGCCCCGGCCAGTCCTGCGCGTCGAGCAGCGTGCGGGCCGCGCGCATGTCGAGCTGGTCGTAGCCATTGTAGCGCGGCTGCGCGACCGCCGCACGGCGCAGCGCCGCGAAATCGACGTCGGTATCGCCGCTGCGGAGCGTCGCGACCAGATGGGCATAGTCGGCGCTCTGCTCCGGCTTCACAGGCCGATCCGCCGCCGCCGGTGCCGCCATGCCGAGTATCACTGCGGCGACCCAGATCATCGCTGTCCGCATCCTCATCCTCCCCGCCGGCAAGCCTAAAGGCCGGGCTCGGTCGTGTCGACCGCGCCCGTGTCTGCTAGTCCGAGCTCCTTTGGCGGCCGGAGCACCCGAATCATGCCCAGGATCGATCTCGACGCGATCGAGGCGAAGAGCGGAACCGACTATCCGCCGCCTCACGATGCGCCCGTTCGTGCGCGGCGGTACAAGCCGCTCGCCGGGCCGGGCGGGATCACCGACTTCGCGGCCAATCTCGTCATGCTCGGGGCCGGGGTGTGGTCGAGCCAGCGGCACTGGCACGAGGGCGAGGACGAGTTCCTCGTCATGCTGTCGGGCAGCGCGATGCTCGTCGACGATGCCGGTGAGACGCCGCTCGGCGCGGGCGATTGCGTCGCCTTCCCGAAGAACGACGGCAACGGCCATCACCTGGTCGGCGGCGCGCAGGGGTGCAGCTTCGTGGTGGTCGGGGTGAGCGAGACGACGCCGTGCCATTATCCGGATGTCGACCTGCTGTTCGATCCGGCGAACGGCGCCTACACGCACAAGGACGGCTCGCCCTACTGAACGGGGTGACGGGCCGCGCTCCTACCGTGCCGGCGGCGTCTCGAACTTCTCGATTACCCACTCCTCCTCCTGCGCGGCGGCGAGCCAATCCTGGCAGAACGAGTGGCCGAGCACCGCCGTTACATAGGCCGCGGCGAAGCGCGGCAGCGGGATCGAATAGGTGACCAGCCGGGTGCAGACCGGGGCATACATGATGTCCGCCGCGCCGAATCCGCCGAACAGGAAATCGCCGTCGCCGCCGAACCGCGCGCGCGCCTGCGCCCAGATCTCGAACAGCCGTGCCAGCTCGGCCTGCAATTCGGTCGAGAGCGGGCGGGGCGGGAAGCGCTTGCGGATGTTCATCGAGCAGTCGCGGCGCAACGCCTGGAAGCCCGAATGCATCTCCGCCGCCATCGATCGCGCCATCGCGCGCGCGGCATCCTGCTCCGGCCAGAAGCGCTCGCGTCCGACCCGGTCGGCCAGCCATTCGACGATCGCGAGGCTGTCCCACACCACGGTGTCGCCCTCCCAGAGGATCGGCACCTTGCCCGACGACGGCGCGAACTCGTCGCCCTCGCGGCGCTTGTCCCACTCGGCGTCGTACAGCGGGACGACGATCTCCTCGAACGGCAGGCCCGACTGCTTGCACGCCAGCCAGCCGCGCATCGACCAGGAGGAGTAGGCCTTGTTGCCGATGATGAGCTTGAGCATCCGATTCCCCGCCGTCCGTTTCGCCCGTCGTGGGGCAGGCGTGTGGACAAGGAAAGCCCGCAATACCGTTCGTGCCGAGCTCGTCGAAGCACCGACCCTTCTTTCCGCAGGTCACGAAAAGGATGAACGGCACTTCGAGGAGTTCGGGGCGAACGGAACGGTCCGCTCTCGTTCGAGCCTAGCGCCCGATTGCGTCCAGCACCGCGGCGCGCAGCTCGGGGATGCCGCCGCCGAGTTCCGCCGAGGTCGCGAGCAGCTCGGGATAGGCGGCGACATGCTTGCGCGCCTCGACCGCGGTTTCGGCCATCACCGCGTCGAGCGCGGTCGCCTTGATCTTGTCCGACTTGGTGAGGACGAGCTGGTAGGAGACCGCGGCCTTGTCGAGCATCGTCATCAGCTCGCGGTCGACCTCCTTCACGCCGTGGCGCGAATCGATCAGCACCAGCACGCGCGCCAGCACCGCGCGGCCGCGCAGATAGTCGTTGATGAGGTATTTCCAGCGCCGCACCACGTCCTTGGGCGCCTTGGCGAAGCCGTAGCCCGGCATGTCGACCAGCCGGAAGGCGAGCGGTTCGCCGACCTCGAACAGGTTGAGCTCCTGCGTGCGGCCCGGCGTGTTCGAGGTGCGCGCCAGCGTGGAGCGCCCGGTCAGTGCGTTGATGAGCGTCGACTTGCCGACGTTGGAGCGCCCCGCAAAGGCGACCTCGGGCACGTCGGGATCGGGCAGGAAGCGCAGCTCGGGCGCGGATTTCAGGAACTCGACCCGCCCCGCGAACAGCCGGCGGCCGGCCTCCAGCCGTTCGTCCTCGGCGGGCTCCTCCCTCACGATCCCGGCCTCACGTCTTCGGCGGCTGATTGAGTGCGGGGATGCGGCTGTAGAGCCACTTCTGCTGCAGGATCGTGATCGAGTTCGACATGATGTAGTAGATCTGCAGCCCGGCCGCGAACGGCGACATGATGAACATCATGAACCACGGCATCAGCGCGAACATCTGCTTCTGCGTCGGGTCGGTGACGGGGGTGGGGTTGAGCTTGAACTGGAAGTACATCGTGATGCCGAGCAGGATCGCGAGCACCGAGAGGTGGAAGAAGCCAGTCGGCACGAAGGGCAGAAAGCCGAACAAATTGACCGGGGTCAGCGGATCGGGCGCGGACAGATCCTTGATCCAG
>CAZZZX010000424.1:0-3440 GCA_964658585.1 uncultured Novosphingobium sp. | reverse complement strand
GGAGTGAATCACGTCCCGACCCGCGCCGCCACCGACTTCTTCAACAGCCTGTTAGCCCTCTATCGCTGGAAGCAGCCGCCCGGGGTGATGGTGCTAGCTCGCAGGAGGCGTCGCTTCAATCCGGCCGGTGATGGCCCTGTACAAAATCCCACTGGGTGGGGCTTTGGGCGGTTCTGTTATAGACCCTCTAAGCACGTAATAGTACGGTACGGATCTCCTGTGCCGCTCCTAGGACGACAGGCACATGGCTCAGCAAAAATCTCGTAGCGCGCGAGTGCTCACGATCGAATATATGGCGACAACCGCACTCGTCCGCGATCCGCGGAATGCACGAAAACACACCAAAAAGCAAATTGTCAAACTGGCAGCGGCGGTCAGGGAGTTCGGGTTCGTAAACCCCATTCTACTGGATGAGGGGCGTGTGATCATTGCGGGGCATGCCCGGCTTGATGCGGCGTTGGAGGCCGGGCTCGAAACCGTTCCGTGTGTCACGATTAACGGTCTTTCAGAGGCTCAAAAACGAGCCTTGGCGATCGCCGATAACAAGATTCACGATGACTCAACGTTCGACCTTGAGATCCTCAAGCGGGAGCTCGAAGGGCTCGGCGCAATTGATTTCCAGGTCGAGCTAACCGGGTTCGATACCGCCGAGATCGACGTGCTGTTTGATGCCACGCAAACGGTCGAGGCCAAGATTGATCCCGCCGACGCCGTACCGTCGGTCGATGAAGGTGCGCCGTTCGTGAGTGCGCTTGGCGACATGTGGTTGATGGATCGCCATCGCTTGCTGTGCGGAAATGCACTTGATGAGGCAAGCTTCGAAACGCTGTTGGGCAGCGAGCGCGCTCATCTCGTGTTCTGCGACATGCCCTATAACGTCGCGATCGCCGGCCATGTGTCCGGTCGCGGTAAAGCCCGCCACGGCGAGTTTCAGATGGCGTCGAGCGAGATGTCGGGGCCGGAGTTTACGGAATTTTGACGGCCGCAATGTCGCTTATGGCGCGGTACAGCGTGGATGGATCAATTCACTTCCAATGCATCGATTTCCGGCATGTAGGTGAGATGAGCAAAGCGGGCGCCCACGCCTATCGCGAACTCAAGAACATGTGCGTGTGGGATAAGGGCACGGGCGGCATGGGGTCGTTATACCGATCGCAGCACGAGCTTGTGTTCGTGTTCAAGAACGGGACGGCTCCCCATATCAACAACATCGAGCTTGGCAGGCACGGGCGTTATCGAACAAATGTGTGGAGCTATCCCGGTTTGAACAAATTCGGCCGGAGTCGTGATCAGGATCTGGCAGATCACCCAACAATAAAGCCGACGAGTTTGGTGGCGGATGCCATTCGCGACTGTTCGAAGCGTGGACATCTTGTGCTTGACCCTTTCGCGGGCTCTGGCACAACTATCGTAGCCGCAGAACGTACGCACCGCCGAGCCGCTGCCATCGAGATCGAACCCCGCTATGTCGATACAGCGGTGCGACGTTGGCAGGCCTTCACAGGTAAGACGGCGGTCCTCGCCGGTGATGGCCGCACTTACTCGGAGATCGCCGCTGCACGAGCGTCCTTGGCCTGCTCCATTGTGGGGGAGAAAAGCAAGTGACCAAGAAAGTCGGCTACAAATGCCCTCCTGAGCACGCCCAATGGCGGAAGGGCCAGAGCGGTAATCCGAGCGGTCGGAAGAAGGGGCAGCGCAACCTTTCGTCGGATCTACTCGAGGAAGCGAACGAGGTCATCCAGATAATCGAGGGCGGCAAACCCCGCAAATTGACCAAGCAGCGCGCCTTGCTGAAGGCGCTTATGGCGCGAGCGATCAAGGGTGACGTGCGCGCGGCCTCGATCATGTTGGCTCAGCTCAGAGCCCTTCTTGACACCGAAACGCCGGAGATCGCGACGGATCTCGCGGCGGAGGATCGCGCGTTGCTCGACGCATATGCGGCCAAGACACAGAACAAACGGGGAGGTCAATCATGAAGGCGGATCCTCGAGCCGACCAGGCGGCCTTTCGGGGTTTGCTCCGCGACGACTTCCCTACATTCCTGAAGCGCGCGTTTCGGGAGTTGCGTCCGACTACGTCTTTCCAGGACAATTGGCACCATAGCGCAATCGCATATCGGCTTGAGAAAATAAGGCGGGGTGAGACCAAACGGTTTATCCTGACGACGCCGCCACGATCTCTCAAATCGGTTGAGATCTCGGTAGCGTGGCCGGCCTGGATGCTCGGCCGTGATTCAAGTTTGCGGATCTTGTGTGTGTCTTATTCGAGTAAACTCGCCACTGATCTTGCGAGACAGTTCCGCAAGGTTGTCGAAAGCGAATGGTATCGCGACGTATTTCCCGGGACCATCCTCGCGAAATCATCTGAAGACATTATGGAAACAACCAACGGAGGCGCCAGACTCTCAACGTCGTTCGAGTCCGGTGTCACAGGCCATGGCGCCAGTATCATCATCATTGATGACCCGCTGACCCCCGCAGACGCTTACTCGGTCCTCGCCCGTAATAAAGTGATTAACTTCTATCGCGAAAGCTTATTATCGCGGTTTGATAATCCGTCTGAAGGCGTTATGGTAGTCGTAATGCAGCGACTGCATGAGGAGGATTTGGCGGGTTATCTCCTCAATCATGGAGGGTTCGATCATCTAAACCTTCCGGCCATCGCGCCGCATGATCAATATATTCAGCTTCTCGACGGCATAACCCATTTTTGGAAGGAGGGTGACCTTCTACACGAAGGGCGTTTGCCCGCCAAGGTACTTGATGAATATCGGCGAACGCTCTCGGCGGCCGGGTTCTCCGCCCAATATCTCCAGCAGCCCATTCCCGACGAGGGAGACATCCTAAAATCTGATTGGATCCAGCGATACAGTAGGGTGCCAGACCTCACGGACATGCGTGTGGTTCTGTCCTGGGACACCGCGGTTAAGGGGTCGCCGGAAGCGGATTATTCTGTTTGCACGATCTGGGCCGAACGCAATGGCGCTCACTATCTGCTGGATGTTTATCGGCAAAAACGGGATCTACCCGCGCTCGTGAAGGATGCGGCGGAGCTATACGCGCGGTATCCCGGGGCCACGATGCTCGTCGAAGGACAGGGATCGGGATCCAACCTGAGCGCCTATTTGAGAACACAGCACAGCATCTACACCATCGAGCTTCGGCCCAAAGATGACAAGCAGAGCCGGTTTTCGCGAGCCTCCTTGCTTTTCGAGAAGGGGCAGGTCCTGTTTCCAAAGGATGCTCCCTGGCTGATGGAGTTCGAGCGGGAACTCCTCAGCTTTCCCGCAAGCCGGCACGACGATCAAGTCGACAGCGTCAGCCAATATCTCAACTGGGCGCATGAGCGATCTGGAAACATGTTCAAGGTGCACTCGCTTTGGGACGCCGAGCCGCACACCCCGGAGACCCTAATGGACCTTTTGGCCCAAAGGCCTCGTT
>CAZZZX010000423.1:307-3453 GCA_964658585.1 uncultured Novosphingobium sp. | reverse complement strand
GCCCTGCGCCAGGGCCGGCGCGGCGGTGGTCGCGGCTGCGCTCGCCGGTGCGGCGGCCGGCGCGGCGGTCTGCGCGCCCGCGGCGCCCGAGGCGGCGACCAGGCCGATCGCGGTGGTCGCCGCGAGGATGGTGTTGATGGTCATGATGCCGTTTCCTTGTTGCGATTGCGCCCGATCAACATCGCAAAGCGCAGCTGGTTCCGGCGACCGGCAAGACGAGCCCCTCGGGAAAGCGTGTAACCAGACCCCGCTCGGCCGTTATTGCGCGATCAGCATGGTCTCGATCGCGCTCACCGGCTGCCCGGTAAAGTCCTTGCCGATCTCGCCGATGATCCGCGCGGCGACCATGTCATGATAATGCTTGCGCAGGACGCCGAGCGTACGCGGCGCGGCGACGATGATGAGCTGTTCGTAACTGCCATCCTCGACGCCCTTGCGCAACAGTGCGGCGGTCTCGACCGCGAAACGCTCCTCCTCCAGATCGTGCGGATCGGACCGCTCGATCGCCGAGCCGCCGACCTGACCGCCGCCGCCCGCGCTTCGCCCTGCCGCATCGGTGACGATCTCGTGGGTCGGCGGCGAGGCTTCCTCGGCGGCGCCGACGATCCTGAGCGCGGGCTGGTCCGCGCTGCCCTCGTTGCGGGCGATCAGCCGCTTGCGGCCGTCGGCGACGAGGACGGTGCTGCCATGGGGAACGCGCATCTTAGCTCTCCTGTATGCGGGGTTCGCAAGGTCAACGCGACGCCCGCGCCGGGGTTGCGCGCGTGCGGCGGCCCGGTCATAGCGCGCGGCCATGCACGACATCCGCCCGATCCGCGACCAGCCCGAGGACTTCGCCGCCGCGATGGCGCGACGCGGCGCGGCGTTCGATGCGGCCGGCTTTGCGGCGCTGGACGCGACCCGGCGCGGCGCGCTGCTCGCCGCCGAGACCGCGCAGGCCGAGCGCAACCGACTGTCCAGGGAGATCGGCAAGGCGTTCGGCGCGGGCGACCGTGCCGGCGGCGAGGCGTTGCAGGCCCGCGTCGCCGAACTCAAGGACGCGATCGCCGTTGCCGAAGCCGATGCCGCCCGGGCCACCGCCGCGCTCGACACGCTACTCGCGACGCTCCCCAACCGCGCCTATCCCGATGTGCCCGATGGCGGCGGCGAGGACGAAAACGTCGAGGTGTCGCGCTGGGGCACACCTGTGGCTCCCGGCTTCCCGGCGCAGGAACATGATGCGCTGGGGGTCCGGCTCGGCATGGACTTCGACACCGCCGCCACCGTCTCGGGCGCGCGCTTCGTCTATCTCAAAGGTCCGCTCGCCCGGCTCACCCGCGCCATCGCGCAGTTCATGCTCGACCGCCAGGTCGAGGAGAACGGCTATACCGAGGTGGCGCCGCCGCTGCTCGTCCGCTCGGAGGCGATGTTCGGGACGGGCCAGCTCCCGAAGTTCGCCGAGGACCTGTTCCGCACCACCGACGATCGCTGGCTGATCCCGACCGCCGAGGTCAGCCTGACCAACTATGTGCGCGAGAAGATCCTCGCCGAGGCCGATCTGCCGCTGCGCTTCGCCGCGCTGACCCCCTGTTTCCGCGCCGAGGCGGGGGCGGCGGGGCGCGATACGCGCGGCATCGTCCGCCAGCACCAGTTCGACAAGGTCGAGATGGTCTCGATCACGACACCCGAAGCGTCGGACGCCGAGCACGAGCGCATGACACGTTGCGCCGAGGGCGTGCTGGAGGCGCTCGGTCTGCCCTATCGCCGGATGCTGCTGTGCACCGGCGACATGGGGTTCACCGCGGCGCGCACCTTCGATCTCGAAGTGTGGCTGCCCGGGCAGCGGCGCTATCGCGAGATCTCGTCCTGCTCGACCTGCACCGATTTCCAGGCGCGCCGGATGGATGCGCGCTATCGCCCCGCGGGCGAGAAGAAGGGCACGCGCTTCGTCCACACGCTCAACGGCTCGGGGCTCGCGGTCGGTCGCACGCTGGTCGCGGTCATGGAGACCTATCAGCAGGCTGACGGCGCGATCCGGGTTCCCGACATCCTGGTGCCGTACATGCGCGGCACGGCGCTGATCGAGCCCGCCTGATGCGCATCCTCGTCACCAACGACGACGGCATCAACGCGCCGGGGCTGGCGGTCGCCGAGGCGCTCGCCGGGACGTTCAGCGACGATGTCTGGGTGGTCGCGCCCGCCGACGAGCAGTCGGGCGCCGGGCATTCGCTCACCCTCACCCGCCCCCTGCGCGTCCGCCGTCATGGCGAGCGACGCTTCGCGGTCTCGGGCACGCCGACCGACTGCGTGATGATGGCGCTGCTCGAGATCCTCGACGGCAAGCCCGACCTGATCCTCTCGGGCGTCAATCGCGGCGCCAACCTCGCCGAGGACGTGACCTATTCGGGCACCGTCTCGGCGGCGATGGAGGGCGCGCTCGCGGGCATCCGCGCGATCGCGCTCAGCCAGGCGCGGGGCGCGGACGGGGGCGGCGAGCGCACCCGCTTCGCCACTGCCGAGGCGTGGGGCGAGCGCGCGGTCCGCCCGCTGATCGACCGCCCGTTCCCGCCCGGCACGCTGGTCAACATCAATTTCCCGGCCCTGCCCGCCGAGCAGGTGCGGGGCATCAGCGTCACAAGCCAGGGGTTTCGCGACTATGGGCGCGCGACGACGGTGCGCAGCACCGATCCGCGTGGCTTCCCCTATTACTGGCTGTCGCTCGGCGCGGCGGCGGCGAGACCCGGGGACCGCACCGATCTCGACGCGATCGCCGACGGCCATGTCTCGGTGACGCCGCTCCAGCTCGATCTCACAAGCAGGATGGGGATGAGCGCGCTGGCGGGACTGTACGAATAGCGCTGGTCTCTCGCCCCTGCCCGCCGGCCGGCATGGCCCGCCACGCAACCGCCGTCCGGCTTGGCACGTTCACACGACGCGGATAACAGGGTCGCCGCTGGTTTTGCGGGAGTGGGCATGGCGTCATGGCAGCGCATCGGGGCGGCGCTGCTGGCGACCGCGGCGCTCGCCGGCTGTATCCCGCAGGGTTCCGCTCCCAATGACTATGGCCAGGCACCGCCCCGGAGCCGATCGCGGGAGACCCCGCCGCCACCCCGTCCGCCAGCGCCCCGCCCCGCCGCGCCCGACCGCGATAACGGCGACGTCCAGTC
>CAZZZX010000423.1:0-297 GCA_964658585.1 uncultured Novosphingobium sp. | reverse complement strand
GACCTGCCCGACACCGTGCGCCAGCCGACCCCCGCCTGGGTGGCCCGCAAGGTCGTCGCGGACGCCGTCACGATTCCCGATTCGACCACCACGGTGAAACCCGGCGAGACCCTGCGGACGATCGGCAATCGGACCGGCGTCGGGTCCGAGGCGATCGCGCGCGCCAACGATCTCGCCCCGCCGTTCGCGGTCCGCGCCGGTCAGCGGCTGAAAGTGCCGGGCGGCCGCTACCATCTCGTCAAGCAGGGCGAGAGCGGCGTCGCGATCGCGCGCGCCTATGGCGTGCGCTGGTCCGAG
>CAZZZX010000422.1:0-3459 GCA_964658585.1 uncultured Novosphingobium sp. | reverse complement strand
AGCTGGCTCGCGCGTTCGCGCACACGCTCGTGCCGATCGCGTTCGCCTACGTCTTCGCCCACTACTGCACGCTGGTGGCGTTCCAGGGACAGGCGATCGGCTACCTGGCATCCGACCCGCTCGGCAACGGCTCGAACCTGCTCGGCACCGCCTCCTGGACGATCGACTACGGCGTGCTGTCGGCCAACGCCACCTGGTACCTGCAGATCGGCGCGCTCGATCGCTATGCGATCGACGGCGTCGGCACCAACATGGATTTCCTCTCCGCGTTGATGCAGCATGATCGCTTCCGTTCGGGCGAGATCACCACCGGCTTTATCGCCGAGGAATATCCCGATGGCTTCCAGGGTGCGCCCGAACGTCCGGTGACCGCACGCGCGGTTGCGGCGATCGCGGCGGCGCTGGCGCAGGCCGATGCCCGGCGCGCGCTGTCGATCGACGGCCAGCTCGGCACGCCGATCGAGGCGTCGGGGCATTGGGTGGTGCGTATCGACGGCGCCGAGCACGATGTCGTGCTCGAGACCGACAGCGCCACCGTCGACGGCGAGAGCATGGCGCTCGCGCTCGGCTATCGCCCCGGTGCGACCATGATCGAGGCCGAAGTCGGCGGCGAGCCCGTCGCGCTGCGCATCGTGCGCAAGCGCGGGCAGATGCGGATCACGGTCGGCGGTCGCCAGCGTATCGTCCAGGCGATGCACCCGCGCGTCGCGGAACTGCGCCGGCACATGATCGACAAGGTGCCGCCCGACATGTCGCGCTTCCTCGTCTCGCCGATGCCGGGGCTTCTCACCCGACTGCTGGTCGGCCAGGGCGACAAGGTCGAGGCGGGCCAGCCGCTCGCCACGGTCGAGGCGATGAAGATGGAGAACATGCTGCGCGCCGAGAAATCGGCGACCGTGAGCAAGGTCGCCGCGGATGTCGGCGCCAGCCTCGCGATCGATCAGGTCATCCTCGAGTTTGAATAGGCATTCCGCAACATGGCTGGAGTAAGGCGACGGCCATGAAGACCATCCACCTGATCGCCGCCGCACGACCCAATTTCATGAAGGTCGCGCCGCTGTGGCACGCGCTCGCCGCGGCGTCCGATTTCGCGCCGGTGCTGATCCATACCGGGCAGCATTACGATCCCAACATGTCGGACGCGATCTTCGCGGATCTCGGGCTGCCGCAGCCCGACCATCATCTCGGCGTCGGCTCGGGCAGCCATGCCGAGCAGACCGGGCGGGTGATGATCGCCTACGAGGCGCTGGCGCAGGCGGACCGACCCGATGCGCTGATCGTGGTCGGCGACGTCAATTCGACGCTCGCCTGTGCGCTGGTCGGCGCCAAGCTGCGCTTTCCGGTGGTGCATCTCGAGGCGGGGCTGCGCTCGCGCGATCGCGATATGCCCGAGGAGATCAACCGCCTCGCCACCGATGCGATCGCCGACGTGCTGTGGACGCCGTCGCCCGATGCCGACGCCAATCTCGCGGCCGAGGGCGTTGCGCCCGATCGGATCAGCAATGTCGGCAACATCATGCTCGACAGCTTCGAACTCGTCCGCCCGAGGATCGAGCGCGCGGGCGAGGGTGCGTCGCTCGGCCTGCCCGATCGCTACGGCGTCGTCACGTTGCACCGGCCGTCCAACGTCGATCATCCGCCCGCGCTCGCGGCACTGGTCGAGGCGCTGATCGCCGTCCAGGCGCGCCTGCCGCTGGTCTTTCCCGTGCATCCCCGCACCGCGCAGCGCCTTGCCGCCGCGGGGCTCGCCGATCGCCTGACCGGGGCGGGCGTCGTGCTGACCGAGCCGCTGCCCTATATCCGCTTCATGAGCCTGGTCGCGGGCGCGGCGGCGGCGATCACCGATTCGGGGGGGATCCAGGAGGAGACCACCTATCTCGGCATCCCCTGCCTGACGCTGCGCGAGAATACCGAGCGGCCGATCACGATCGAACAGGGTACCAATCGCCTGGTCGATGCGTCTAACCTGGGTCGCGCGCTCGACGAGGCACTGGCGACGCCTGCCGCGCGACGGCCGCGGCCGCCCCTGTGGGACGGTCGGACGGCAGGGCGATGCGTCGAGGACCTGAGGAGGAGGATCGCTTGAGCGACGACGTACTGACCCAGGTCGACGGCAAGGCCGGGCGGCTGCGGCTCAACCGGCCGCGCGCGATCCATGCGCTGACCGAACCGATGTGCAGCGCGATGATCGCCGCCCTGCAGGCGTGGCGTGGCGACGAGGCGGTCGAGATCGTGCTGGTCGATCATGCCGAGGGGCGCGGTTTCTGCGCGGGTGGCGACGTCGTCGAGGCGAGCCGGGACGCGGCGGTGGCGCACGCTTTCTTCCACGCGGAATATCGCCTCAACCATCTGATGTTCACCTATGCCAAGCCGCTCGTCGCGTTCATGGACGGGGTGACGATGGGTGGCGGCGTCGGTATCTCGCAGCCTGCGCGCTACCGCATCGCCACCGAGAATACGCTCTATGCGATGCCCGAGACCGGGATCGGGCTGTTCCCCGATGTCGGCGGCGGCTGGTACCTGTCACGGCTGCCCGGCGCGTTCGGCGAGTATCTGGCACTGACCGGCGCGCGGCTCGACGGCGCCGAATGCGTCGCGCTCGGCCTCGCGACCCATTATGTCCCGACCGCGAAGATCGCCGAACTCAAGGCCGCACTCTGCGCGCGCCCGCGCGAGATCGAGGCACTGATCGAAGCGGCGGCGACCACCCCGCCGCCTGCGGGCATCCTCGCCCATGCGGAGGAGATCGACCGGCTGTTCGCGTGCAACCGGTTCGAGGATGTGCTCGCCGCGCTCGAGGCGGATCGATCGGACTGGGCGCAGGCGCAGCTCGGCACGCTGCGCAAGAAGTCGCCGCAATCGTGCAAGGTCAGTCTCAAGCTGGTGCTCGACGGACGCAAGCGCACCGACTTCGCCGACGAGATGCGCGCCGAATATGGCGTCGCGGTCCATGTCTGCCAGCGTCCGGACTTCCGCGAGGGTGTGCGTGCGCTGCTCGTCGATCGCGACAATCGCCCGGTGTGGAACCCGGCGACGCCGGACGGGGTGAGCGATCACATGATCGACACGATCTTCACGCCGCTGCCCGACGACGAGGCATGGACGCCGCTCGGCCGCTGAGCGGGCGCATCGATCGACGACCGGCGTTTCCTTGGGCGCGGGAAATCGGCTAGGGGCCGGTCGATGCCAAAATCCATCGGCCTGCCCAGCCGCGAGCAGATCCTGCGCTTCATAGAGACCAGCGATCAGCCCGCCGGCAAGCGCGAGATCGCGCGCGCCTTCGCGCTGCACGGCGCCGACAAGATCGCGCTCAAGGCGCTCCTCAAGGACATGGCCGACGAGGGCCTGATCGACGGCGGCCCCGGTCGGGCCTTCCACAAGCAGGGCGGGGTGCCCAAGGTGACTGTGCTGCGGATCGTCGATATCGACGGCGACACCGTGATCGCGGTGCCCGAGCAT
>CAZZZX010000421.1:0-3464 GCA_964658585.1 uncultured Novosphingobium sp. | reverse complement strand
ACCACCCAGGTGATCGCACCGCCGCCGATCGTCTATGGCGGCGGCTATGCGCCGGGCTACGGTTACGGGGCAGACTATGGCTATGCCCCGGCAGGATCGACCGTCATCGTCACGCCCGGTGTCGTCACCACCACGACGACCACGACGACCGAGCGCGTCTGGCACACCGTTCGCGTCAGGCGAGGCTGCGGCTGCGCGCGACCCATCCGTTCGGGGAAGCTCGTTCGTAGATAGTCCGCGCGGCGCAGGCGAACGGCGCGCCGCCGTGCGTCGTCCATTCGGCGATGGCCAGCCGGTCACCGGCGATCTCGATGATGTTGAAGCTGTTGGGGGCGCCGCGCCGCCGATATGAGGTCGCGGTCCCCGCCTGCACGACCAGCACCTGCGGATCGACCGAAAGCACCGGCTGCGCCTCGGTCACCGAATGCGCGTGATGATGCCCGGCGAGCACGAGATGCACGCCCGCCGCGCGCACCGCCCGCAGGGTCCGCGTGGCGCCGCGGAGCGCGGGCTCGATCTCGCCCGCGTCGTCTCCGGGGAGCGGGACGAGTGGGTGGTGGGTGACGAGCAGCCGTGTCACCCCCGCCGGAACGCCCCTGAACCAGGCGCCGATCGAGCGGATCTGCGCGCGCGTCAGCCGTCCGTCCTTGACCGTCAGCCCGTGAGCGGAGGCGAGCCCGAGCACCGCGATGTCGGCGGTCGCGACGAAGCACGGGCGGTCGCGCTGGACGATCCGGCGATAGCGCCCGAGCGGCCGGAACAGGCGCGTCAGCGGTTTGTGCAGCGGCACGTCATGGTTGCCCGGCACGACCAGCACGTCCAGCCCCGCGGTCTCGAGCGATTTCAGAAAGGCTTCGGCGGCGACGAACTGCCTGGTCCGCGCGCGCTGCGTGAGATCGCCCGACACCACCACCAGATCGGGTCCGATCGCGATCAGCGCGTCGTGCAGCGCGTCGACGACGTCCGGTTCGTGCGCGCCGAAATGAAGGTCCGAGATCTGCGCGACGATCGCCATCCGCGCGACGACGATCGGACGGCGGGCGGGGTTCCCGGCGCCATTTACCGGCCATTTACCATATTGATGGAGAATCGGTGATCGGAAGGGGGGATAACCTTCCAGGATGACGACCATGCGCTACCAGAGCCCGCTGACCAGATTGTCCGACCATCAGATCAAGCGCGCGATCGAGCAGGCGCTCGCGCGCGGCGACCGGCCGTTCGTCGGGGAACTCGTGACCGAGATCGTCCGCCGCGGCCAACCCGTCGAGGTATGATTAAGCCCGCCGCGATCCGGTCGTACTGAGGGGATGGCGAGCGACATGCAACCGACCCCCAAACCACGGATCGACCCGCTCGGCGCGACGCCGAGCGGCGCCTTCGCGCAACCCGGGGCGCAGGCGCTGCCCCGGGATTTCCTCGCGATGCTCGTCGCGCTCGATCGCTCGAAGCGCGGGGTGCGGTGAGCATTACCGATCCACGGTCGGGGCTCGATGCGGTGGGCAAGCGCGATGGCCGCCGGCCAAACCTCTTTTCCTTCGGTGCTGCCGCTGCCATCGCTCCGGCATGACAGATTACCTCGATGCCTGGCGCAGTCTTCCGCGCCGGCAGCTCGCTGCCTTCGTGATCCTCGCAGTGGCCGTCGCTCTCGCCAACATCCGCCAGCCTTACCCGGAGATTGCGCCGCTCCAGCACGTACCCACGGTTCTGCTGATCCTAAGCGGACCGTGGCTGCTTGCGCGGTGGCCATTGTCGAACGAGGCGGTGGGTGGGCTGCTCTTCTTTTGGGTGCTGCACACGCTCGGCGGCCGCTATACGTATTCGAACGTGCCGTATGATGAGTGGTCGCGGGCGCTCACGGGGCACACGATCAGTGCCACGTTCGGGCTGACGCGAAATGGGTACGACCGTCTCGTGCATCTGGCATTCGGTTTGTTGTGGGTGGCCCCTTTCGGTGAGGCGATGCGGCGCCACGCACGGATGGGGTGGCGTGCGAGCCTGTGGACGGCCTTCTTGTTCGTCGGCGCAGTGAGCGCGCTGTACGAGATCTTCGAATGGCTGCTGACCGTCGTCCTCGCGCCTGGGATGGCGGACGATTATAATGGCCAGCAGGGCGATGTCTGGGACTCGCAGAAGGATATGGCGACGGCGATCTTCGGAGCGGCGATCGCGGCGCTATGGCAATCCCGGCACGCCGCCGCGCCCGCCTAGCTCAGCCGGTCGAGCGCCGCATCGTCGAGGCCGCCGGGAACGATCATCACCGGGCAGGGCAGCCGCCCCGCCTCCGCCGCGAAATGCTCGATCAGCGCGCCGGGGCCGCCGCTGCCTGCCTGCGCGCCGAGCACCAGCGCGGCGATCCCGCCATGCTCTTCGAGAAAGGCGTGAATCGCGCGTGCGGGCTCGCCTTCGCGCACCGTGATGCCGGGCTTGAGCCCGAGCTCGTCGACCACCTCGCCCGCCGCCTGGATGAGCAGCGCCTCGGCGCCGAGCCGTGCCTCCTCCTCGATCGCATCCTGCACACCGCCCCACTGGACGAACTCGGCGGGCTCGACGATCGCCAGCATCTCGAGCGCACCACCGGTCTTGGCGGCGCGTCGCGCGGCGAAGCGCATCGCGACGCGCGCTTCCGCGTTGCCGTCGAGCACGACCAGATAGGCGCGGGGCGGGGCGGGCTCATCCATCGAACGAGCGTGCGGCATCGCGTGGCGGTGCGCAAGCGCCGGTCTTGACCACTTCCTGTCGAGCGCCGAGAGA
Source organism: uncultured Novosphingobium sp. (assembly GCA_964658585.1). Taxonomy (GTDB): domain Bacteria; phylum Pseudomonadota; class Alphaproteobacteria; order Sphingomonadales; family Sphingomonadaceae; genus Solisphingomonas. The sequence goes on along the minus strand of CAZZZX010000421.1, from coordinate 713 downwards.
GGGCGCCAACCGAGGTCTGGGCCCAGGGGAGAACCCGCCGCGATGCCGATCGAACTCAAGATGCCCGCGCTCTCCCCGACCATGGAGGAAGGCACGCTTTCCAAATGGCTGGTCAAGGAAGGCGACAAGGTCGCGTCGGGGGACATCCTGGCCGAAATCGAGACCGACAAGGCGACGATGGAGTTCGAGGCGGTCGACGAAGGCACGATCGCGCGGATCCTGGTCGCTGCGGGCACCGATGGCGTCAAGGTCGGCGCGCCGATCGCGATCCTCGCCGCAGAGGATGAGGATGCCGGCCCCGCCGAGGCGCCCGCGCCCGAGGCTGCCGCACCGACCGCCCCAGCCGAGGCGCCGCCGCCCGAGGAGAAGGGCCATGGCGCCGCTCCGGTAGAGGATGCCCCGGTCGCGGCCAAGGCCCATGCCCAGGCGAGCGCCGTGCCATCGAGCGATCGCATCAAGGCGAGCCCGCTTGCCCGCCGCCTCGCCGAGCAGCAGGGCGTCGATCTCGCGACGCTGCGCGGCAGCGGGCCGGGCGGCCGCATCGTCAAGGCCGATCTCGATCGCGCACCCGCCGGCACGGCACCGGCCGCCGCACCCGGCACGACCGAGCCGGCCCGCGCGGCGACGCCCGCTCCGGCGCCCACCGTCGCGCCGATCCCCGACATTCCGCACGAGACGGCCAAACTCTCCAACATGCGCCGCACGATCGCACG
>CAZZZX010000420.1:2785-3482 GCA_964658585.1 uncultured Novosphingobium sp. | reverse complement strand
GTCGTGCCCGATCCGCCACCGCCACCGCCGCCGCACGCCGCAACGATCGCCAGCATGGCGCCGACCAGCAGTGCGCGCAGGCTATTGGGGATCATCGAGCGTGAAGCCGGAAGGGATCAGGCGGGGATCATAGGCGAAGCCTGAAAAGGCGCCGGGGCGGCCCTGGCTGCGCACCACCAGCTCGGCGTGGCGGATCCGCACCAGCCGCACCGTCCGCCGCCCGGTCCGCGCGGCCATGTCCGCCGACACCGTATCGAAGCGATCGCCGAGCAACTGACGCAGATCGGGGCGTCCCGGCCCGCGCCAGGTGACCGCGAAGACCGTCCCGTCCGCGGTGCTGTATTCGTGGATCGTCCCGCCATTGGTCGGGCGCAGCATCGCGACATGCACGGTCCCCGTGGTCACGGTGGCCATCGTCGCGGCAAAATGGACGCGATCCTGATCGATGCTCGCGTGCGCCCCGCCGAGCGCGGCGTGCGCGGTAGTCGCGATCGAGGCGAGCGATGCGATCAGGGCGGTCACGCCGCGCATCGCGCACCGTCTCCGTCCAACGCTCGCCTGCGACCGATCCGATTGCGGCACGCCCACCTCCGTGACTCGCCCGTATCGCCGGACGATAACAGGATGTGGTCGCTCCGCCAGCGCGCGTTTCGACGGACGTGCGATGGCGACGGGCCCGGGCGCACTGCACCCGGGC
>CAZZZX010000420.1:0-2775 GCA_964658585.1 uncultured Novosphingobium sp. | reverse complement strand
GATGTCGTAGCGGTCGGCGTCCATCACCTTGGTCCACGCCTTGACGAAGGCGGCGACGAACGTCGGCGCCGCGTCGTCGGTGGCATAGGCTTCGGCCAGCGCGCGCAGCTGCGAGTTCGAGCCGAACACCAGATCGACGCGGGTCGCGGTCCATTTCGGCTGCTTCGTCTTGCGATCGACGCCACGGAAGGCGTTGTCGCCCTCGGCTGCGATCCACTCCGTGCTCATGTCGAGCAGGTTGACGAAGAAGTCGTTGGTCAGCGTGCCGACCCTGTCCGTGAACACGCCGTCCCGGGAGCCGTTGGCATTGGCGCCCAGCACCCGCAGACCGCCGACCAGCGCGGTCAGCTCGGGGCCGCTCAGCCTGAGCAGCTGCGCCTTGTCGACGAGCGACTCCTCGGGCGACATGAAATGCTCGATGCCCGCGCGGCGATAGTTGCGGAAACCGTCCGAGCGCGGCTCGAGCGGCGCGAAGGAGTCGATGTCGGTCTGCTCCTGCGATGCATCCATGCGGCCCGGGGTGAACGGCACCGTCACCTCATGGCCGGCCTGCCTGGCGGCCTGCTCGATCCCGGCGGCGCCACCGAGCACGATGACGTCGGCGAGGCTGACCTTCTTGCCGCCGGCGGCCGTGCTGTTGAACGCGCCCTGGATCGCCTCCAGCTTGCCCAGCACCGTCGCGAGCGAGGCCGGCTCGTTCACCTCCCAGTCCTTCTGCGGCGCGAGCCGGAGACGCGCGCCGTTGGCGCCGCCGCGCTTGTCCGAACCGCGGAATGTCGAGGCCGAGGCCCATGCGGTCGAGACCAGCTGCGCCACGGTCAGGCCGCTGTCGAGGATCTGCGCCTTGAGCGCGGACACGTCGTCAGCGTCGATCAGCGGATGATCGACCGCGGGAATCCGGTCCTGCCAGATCAACGGCTCCTGCGGCACCAGCTTGCCGAGATAGCGCTCGATCGGCCCCATGTCGCGATGGGTGAGCTTGAACCAGGCGCGCGCGAAGGCATCCGCGAACTGATCGGGATTCTCGTAAAAGCGCCGCGAAACCTTCTCATATTCGGGATCGAAGCGCAGCGCGAGATCCGAGGTCAGCATCGTCGGCTTGCGGTTGGGTCCGCCGAACGGATCGGGGATGTCGTCGGGCGCGTCCTTGGCGGTCCACTGCTTGGCGCCGGCCGGGCTCTGGGTGAGTTCCCACTCGAACTTGAACAGGTTGTCGAAATAATGGTTCGACCACTGGGTCGGAGTCTGGCTCCAGATCACCTCGAGGCCCGAGGTGATGGCGTGCGCGCCATGACCGGTCTCGAAGCTGCTCCGCCAGCCAAGGCCCTGGTCCTCGATCCGCGCGCCCTCGGGCTCGACATCGAGGAACGACGGATCGCCCGCGCCATGGGTCTTGCCGAAGGTGTGGCCGCCTGCGATCAGCGCCACCGTCTCCTCGTCGTTCATCGCCATGCGCGCGAAGGTGTCGCGAATGTCACGTGCCGAGGCGAGCGGATCGGGATTGCCGTCCGGCCCTTCCGGATTGACGTAGATCAGACCCATCTGAACCGCGCCCAGCGCCTCGTGGAGCTGGCGCTCGCCGCTGTAGCGCTCGCTGCCCAGCCACGAGCCCTCGGGCCCCCAGAACAGCTCCTCGGGCTCCCAGGTGTCGGGACGGCCACCCGCGAAGCCGAACGTCTTGAAGCCCATCGACTCGAGCGCGACGTTGCCGACCAGCACGAAAAGATCCGCCCAGCTCAGCTTCTGCCCGTATTTCTGCTTGATCGGCCACAGCAGTCGCCGTGCCTTGTCGAGGCTGGCATTGTCCGGCCAGCTGTTGAGCGGGGCGAAGCGCTGCTGGCCGCCGCCGGCGCCGCCACGCCCGTCCGAGATGCGATAGGTTCCCGCGCTGTGCCAGGCTAGGCGAATGAACAGACCGCCATAATGGCCGAAATCGGCCGGCCACCACTCCTGCGAATCGGTCATCAGCCCGTGCAGATCGGCGATAACCGCATCGAGATCGAGGGTCTTGAACGCTTCGGCATAATTGAAGCTCTCGCCCATCGGGTCCGATCGGGGCGCGTGCTGATTGAGCCCCTCCAGGCTCAGCGCGTTCGGCCACCAGTCGCGGTTGCCGACGCGGCTCGCGCCAAAGCCCATGGGACATTTGCTCTCGACGTTCATGGCTTCTCTCCGCTTCTGTTGATCTGGTGCCTATGCGCCCGCACTGTCGATCGCCGAAATGGATTAATCCGCATGGACTGATCGGATACGTGATTTTCGGTCATCGTCCCGTAACGCGATCCAGCACGACAGGAAGGCGATGCCGAGCGCGAGATCGATCGCGCCGACCACCGCCATGATCCGATCGATCCGCCCGGCGAGCAGCAGCAGCGCGCAGGGGATCGCGAAGGACAGCTTGCTGAACACGCCGACCGGCATCAGTGCACGATACCGCAGCGGATCGCTGGCGATGACGAGGTACATGAGCTCGGTCGCGTCCGCCGCGCCGGCAAAGCCGTAGCGGTTGAGCAGGTCGGCCCCCCGCCCCGCGGTGCCGCCGAAATACAGCGTCGAGACGATCGCGAGCCCGTACAGCCCCGCCCCCAGGAACAGCCATCGCGGCCACGAACGGCTCTGCATGATCGGTCGCCTTCCTACTCGTCGAGCGCCGACGCCGCGGTCGGAAGGAGTCCGCCGCGACGGGCGGTCGCAAAGTGCCAGATCAGCAGCACCGGTTCCAGCAGCGCCATGCCGACGAGGATGCTGAGCAGCCGCATCAGCGCGGGATGGATC
>CAZZZX010000419.1:0-3497 GCA_964658585.1 uncultured Novosphingobium sp. | reverse complement strand
GCGAGGGCTATCACGATCATTTCCACCAGCCCAAGGTCGCCGGCACGTGCGACGTCTGCGGTAGCCACGAGTTCAAGCGCCGTCCCGACGACAACGAGGAAACGGTGCGCAACCGGATGGCCGAATACCGCGCCAAGACCGCGCCGATCCTGCCCTATTACGAGGCGAAGGGGCTGGTCAGCCGGATCGACGGGATGGCCGACATCGCCACCGTCGGCGCGGCGATCGACGCGATCCTCGGCTGAGGGCGGGCGGGGCGGTGGCGCGCGCCCACCAGACGCGCCTGCCGCCGCCCTATCTCAAGCGGGTCTGGTACGATCCGCCCGCCGGCATCGATCGTGCCGGCTATCCGCATGTGCTGCCGCTCTTCCGGTCGGGTGCGTTCGAGCTGTCGTTCGATCGGCCGGTAACGATCATCGCCGGCGAGAACGGTGTCGGCAAATCGACGCTGCTTGAGGCGATCGGGGTCCTGGCCGGTTTCGACGAGAGCGGCGGGGGGCCGGGCTATCGCGCGGTCGACAATTCGAGCGCGCTTGAAATCGGGGGTGGCACGCTTGCCACCGCGCTCAAGGCCAGTTGGCTTCCGAAAATGGGGAGTGGCTGGTTCTTCCGCGCCGAAAGCTTTTTCTCGGTCGCACGCTATCTGGACGAGGCCGGCAGCCCATCGGCGGATTTCCTGTCGCATTCGCACGGCGAAGGCTTCGTCCGCTTCTTCGAGGAACGCTGCTCGCGACCCGGCATCTTCATCTTCGACGAGCCGGAATCGGCGCTCTCGCCCACCCGCCAGTTCGAGTTCCTCAAGCTGCTGCGCGATATCGAGGAGGCCGGTAAGGCGCAGGTCATCATGGCGACCCATTCGCCGATCCTGATGGCGCATCCGGGGGCCGCGCTGCTCAGGATGGACAAATATGGACTGCAGCCGGTCGAGCTCGAGGAGACCGACCATTTCCGGATCATGCGCCAGTTCGTCCAGGATCCGGGCGGGATGGTGCGCGCGATGGTCGAGGATTAAGTGGGGCGCCATGGACCTCGATATCCTGCTCCGCCACTATTTCGGAACCGACGATCCCGATACACTGACCGATACCGGGCTGGCGCTTGGCAGCGAGCGGCTGCGTGTCGACTTCGGCACCGAGCGCGATCCCGGGCGGCGTTTCGCGCTATGGACGCTGATGGAGGTGTTCGGCATCGCACCGCCGCCCGCGACGGCCTTCCCCAAGGACGTGGCGCTGAAGCGTGCGGCGGAGGATTATCTCACCGCCGCGTGGAAGGCGGAGCGGGATGGGGAGCAATAGCCCTCTCCCGAGCGGGAGAGGGCTGTCCGGCTCAATCGAGCGACTTGCTGTCGATCACGAAGCGATATTTGACGTCGCTCTTCTGCATCCGGTCGTAAGCCTGGTCGATCTGCTGGATGTCGATCATCTCGATGTCCGCGACGATGCCCTTCTCGGCACAGAAATCGAGCATCTCCTGCGTCTCGGGGATGCCGCCGATCAGCGATCCCGCGATCGACCTGCGGCCGAAGATCAGCACGCCGACATCGGGCGAAGGGTGCGGATGCTCGGGCACGCCGACCACGCACAGCGTCCCGTCACGCTTGAGCAGGCCCGTGAACTGGTCGAGATCGTGGCTGGCGGCGACCGTGTTGAGGATGAAGTCGAAACTGCCGGCGTGCGCCTCCATCTCGTCCGCGTTCCTGGAGACGATCACCTCGTCCGCACCCAGCTCCTTCGCGGCGGCGCGCTTGCCGTCCGAGGTGGTGAAGGCGACGACATGCGCGCCGAGCGCATGCGCGATCTTGATGCCCATGTGGCCGAGGCCGCCAATGCCGACCACGCCGACCTTCTTGCCCGGTCCCGCGCCCCAGTGCTTGAGCGGCGAATAGGTGGTGATACCGGCGCAGAGCAACGGGGCGACCGCGGCGAGCTGCTCCTCGGGATGGTTGATCCTGAGCACGAACTTGTCGTTCACGACGATCTTCTGCGAGTAGCCGCCCAGCGTGTGACCCGGCGCATCGGCGGTCGGGCCGTTATAGGTGCCGACGAAACCGCTCCCGGTGCAATATTGCTCCAGCCCCTCGTGGCAGGAGTCGCACTGCTGGCAGCTGTCGACCATGCAGCCGACGCCGACCGTGTCGCCGATCTTGAAGCCCGCGACCTCGCCGCCGATCGCGCTGACATGACCGACGATCTCGTGGCCCGGAACGCATGGGTAGAGCGTGCCGTCCCACTCGGATCGGACCTGATGCAGATCGGAGTGGCAGACGCCGCAATAGGCGATGTCGATCTCGACGTCGTGCGAACCGGGCGCACGGCGCTCGATATCGATCGGTTCGAGAGGGGTATGGGCGGCGTGCGCGCCAAAGGCTTTGGTGACCATGCGGGTATCCTCGCCTGGAGAAATGGGCATTATCGCCGGGCGGCGATGCGGTGGATATGGGCCCTTCCCGCATCGCAGCAACCGCGGGGCGGAGATTTTCCGCGTCGCTTGACGTCATCCGAGTCGGACGGTAAGGACGCCAAATCCCGAAACCCGGCTGACCGGCGGCGCATGTCGTGCGCGCGTCGGCCGTCTCGCGTTGCGGGCTCAAAGCGTCGAGATGGGCAGCCTCAGCCAGGGCCGCCCGTGGAGCAGGAGACCAACTTACCATGGCACGTATCGCGGGTGTCAACATCCCGACCAACAAGCGCGTCGAGATCGCGCTGACCTATATCCACGGCATCGGCCCGACCAAGGCCAAGGAAATCACGGGCAAGCTCGGCATCGAGCCGGCCCGGCGCGTCCAGGATCTGACCGACCAGGAGGTCCTGCAGATCCGCGAGACGATCGATGCGGGCTACAGCGTCGAGGGCGACCTGCGCCGCCAGACCGCGATGAACATCAAGCGTCTGATGGACCTGGCCTGCTATCGCGGCCTGCGCCACCGCAAGGGCCTGCCGGTCCGCGGCCAGCGCACGCACACCAACGCGCGCACCCGCAAGGGCAAGGCCAAGCCGATCGCCGGGAAGAAGAAGTAGGCTCGCAGCCGCCGGACCACGCCGGCGGCTCGCTTACGTTTGTCAGGATTAGGACAGCAAAATGGCACGTGAACCGCAGCGCATCCGCCGTCGCGAGCGCAAGAACATCACCGCCGGCGTCGCGCATGTGAACGCCAGCTTCAACAACACCATGATCACGATCACCGACGCGCAGGGCAATGCCATCGCCTGGTCTTCGGCGGGCATGATGGGCTTCAAGGGGTCGCGCAAATCGACCCCCTACGCCGCGCAGGTCGCCGCCGAGGATGCGGGCAAGAAGGCCGCCGAACACGGCGTCCGCACGCTCGAGGTCGAGGTCAAGGGCCCCGGCTCGGGTCGCGAGAGCGCACTGCGCGCGCTCCAGGCGGTCGGCTTCCAGATCAGCTCGATCCGCGACGTGACGTCGATCCCGCACAACGGCGTGCGCCCGTCCAAGCGCCGCCGCGTCTGATCTTCGGCCGCGGGCGCGCCAGCCCGCGG
>CAZZZX010000418.1:0-3498 GCA_964658585.1 uncultured Novosphingobium sp. | reverse complement strand
TGGCGCCGCGCCTATGACGAGATCAACGAGTTCGAGGCGCAGCAGAAGGACAGCGGCACGACCGTCGTCAAGCTGTTCCTCCATGTCGGCGAGACCGAGCAGGAGCGGCGGTTCCGCGAACGCATCGAACATCCGTGGAAACGCTGGAAGCTGACGCACGAGGATCTGCGCGACCGTGCGCGCCGTGCCGATTACGTCGCCGCCGCCGAGGAGATGTTCGCGCGGACGGATACCCGCTGGGCGCCGTGGAAGGTGATCGACGCCGATCACAAGAAATATGCGCGGCTGGCGGCGCTCGGCCATGTCGCCGACATGCTCGAGAAGGCGGTGCCGATGACCCCGCCGGCGCCCGACGAGACGGTCGCGCAATGGGCGCGCGAGCAATGGGGGGTCGAACTCGCCTGACGGCCTGGTCGATCGCGCCGGCCTGACTCTCGAGACCGAACCGGCCGCGCGCCAAAGTCACGAATCTTTTCAACGCGCTATCGGCCGTTGCCTCCGACTCGCAGGAATCCTTGGCTTTTTTCGTTGACCAACCGCGCCGTCGGACTCATCCTGCCGCCGTTTGGAAGCCGGGGAGCGCGGATACGATGGGGCGGATGGAGGGAGCGGGCGCGCTGCGCACGGCGGCGCTCGCCGCGCTGCCGCTCGACCGGATCCTGCGCGACGACTGCGTGCGCGCGATGCGGCTGCTCCCCGATCGGTCGGTCGACTGCGTGTTCGCCGATCCGCCCTACAACCTCCAGCTCGGCGGCGACCTGTTCCGCCCCGACGGCAGCCAGGTCGACGCGGTCGACGACGACTGGGACAAGTTCGACAGCCTGGCGGATTATGATCGCTTCACCCAGACCTGGCTGCGCGAGGCGCGGCGCATTCTCAAGGACGACGGCACGCTGTGGGTGATCGGCAGCTATCACAACATCTTCCGCGTCGGCGCCGCGCTGCAGGACACCGGCTTCTGGATCCTCAACGACATCGTGTGGCGCAAGGCCAACCCGATGCCCAATTTCAAGGGCACACGCTTCACCAACGCGCACGAGACGCTGATCTGGGCGGCGAAGTCCGAAAAGGCGCGCTACACCTTCAACTATCAGGCGATGAAGGCGCTCAACGACGACATCCAGATGCGCTCGGACTGGACCTTCCCGATCTGCTCGGGTGCCGAGCGGATCAAGGACGAGGCGGGCGGCAAGGCGCACCCGACGCAGAAGCCCGAGGCGCTGCTCTACCGCGTGCTGCTGGCGACGACCAAGCCCGGCGACGTGGTGCTCGATCCGTTCTTCGGCACCGGCACGACGGGTGCGGTCGCGAAGCGGCTCGGCCGGCGCTGGATCGGGATCGAGCGCGAGCCGGCCTATGTGCGCGTCGCGCACGAACGCATCGCCGCCGCGCTGCCGCTCGACGAGAGCGCGATGACGGTGATGCCCTCGCGCAAGACCGCGGCGGCGCGCGTGCCGTTCGGCGCGCTGGTCGAGGCCGGGCTGATCGCGCCCGGCACGCCGCTGTGGGACGCGCGGCGGCGCTGGCGCGCGGTGGTGCGCGCCGACAGTTCGCTCGGCCATGTTCCCGATGGCGGCGCGGACACGCCGGGGACGCGGATCGGCTCGATCCACAAGCTCGGCGCCGAACTGCAGGGCGCACCGTCGTGCAACGGCTGGACCTTCTGGCATCTGGAGCGCGAAACCCGGTTCGAGCCGATCGACGTGCTGCGTCAGGCGTGGATCGCGCGCGCGGTGGCGGCGTGAGGGTGGTTGCCACCCATGGCCGTGCCGACACCGTCCGCTCGCAGCGGACGGCGATCGGAAACGCGTCGACGAGCGGCCGCGGCACGTCATGATCTCCGCCGAGATCGCGCGCCGGCGTACCGCCGCAAAACTCTATCTGCGGCCGACCGGTTTCGTCGACGCGCCGTTCGGCTATGACGGCCAGACGATGCGGCTGGCGGGCGGACTGGTCTGGTTCGCTCAGGTCGAGGCGATCGCGGCGGATGCCGACGGCCGCTTCGCCACCGCGCTGGTCCCGGTCGAGCGGATCGTCGATTTCGTCGACAGCCTGCCCGAGCCGCAGCGCACGTCCGGACGCGAGGCACTCGCCCGGCTCACCGCGCCGCGGCCTGCACTGACGCTCGGCGCGCGCAGCGTGGCAATCGACCAGCCGCGGGTGATGGGCATCCTCAACGTCACGCCCGACAGCTTCTCCGACGGCGGCGGCCATGACGGCGATCCCGCCGCGGCGGCGGACGCCGGGATGCGGATGAGCGAGGCGGGCGCGGCGATCGTCGATGTCGGCGGCGAATCCACCCGGCCGGGCGCCAAGCCGGTGTGGGAGGGAGACGAGATCGCGCGCGTCGTGCCGGTGGTCGAGCGGCTGGCGGGCGCGGGCGCGGCGGTGTCGCTCGATACGCGCAAGGCCGCGGTGATGCGCGCGGGGCTCGCGGCGGGCGCGCATCTGGTCAACGACGTCTCGGCGCTGACCTGGGACCGCGAGGCGATCGACGTCGTCGCGTCTGCGACGGCCCCGGTCGTGCTGATGCACCACCAGGGCGGACCCGAGACGATGCAGGACGCACCGCATTATCGCGATGCGTTGCTCGACGTGTATGACTGGCTGGAGGCGCGGATCGAGGCGGCGGCGGCGGCGGGGATCGGGCGGGATCGCATGCTGATCGATCCCGGCATCGGATTCGGCAAGTCGCTCCGGCACAATCTGTCGGTGTTGAACGGGCTGTCGCTGTTCCACGGGCTCGGCGTTCCGGTGGTGCTGGGCGCGAGCCGCAAGCGCACCGTCGGCGCGCTGTCGGGCGAGGCGCCGGTCGAGCAGCGGCTCGGCGGCTCGCTGGCGCTGGCGCTGGCCGGGGCGACGCAGGGCGTCCAGGTGCTGCGCGTCCACGACGTGTTCGAGACGGTGCAGGCGCTGCGCGTGTGGCGGGGACTGCGGGATGCCGCGCTGACGCCGGGATAAGGTGGATTTCGGTGGCTTGCCGCTAGTCCGCTATTCGGCGATCCTTTGACGCGATGGGAAATCGGTTCGCCATGCTCCTCGCTCTGCTATTAGGAAGTGTTTCCATACCCGGCATACCCTCGGTGCCGCCGCCGCTTCAACCGAGCGTTTTAATCGCCAGTGCGTCAATCGTCTGCGGAAAGCTCCAAGCATATGTCATCAACTATAACGAGCAGACTATCCGACTCCCAGAGGCATCTCAATTCGGAGTGCGCCTGACTACCGCAAGTCGCCGACAATTTGTCCATCTGGTCTCGTCCGAGCCGAACCGGATCATTGAAAGCGGTAGTTTTCGTCGCTCGATTTACATTGGGGTGCTCGACGACCCCAGACCCGGCAACGGCAGTCTCGACGACGGAACCGGTTGGCATATTGATGTGGTCGATACAGGCTTCTGCCCCGAGACCAAATAGCGTCGCCAATTTCGACACCGTAAGCGTCCACACCTGGGGCGGAAGCAGTCGTAGAACCTCATCATGCCGAACTTGTTTCGGCAAG
>CAZZZX010000417.1:0-3501 GCA_964658585.1 uncultured Novosphingobium sp. | reverse complement strand
CGAGCGCCATCGCCGCGGCCGGGCCGGCAAGGACGCGCGTGAAATCGAGCACCCGGATGCCGTGCAGCGGGCCCGGCCAGGTCTCGGCGGTCATCTGGCCACCGCGGCGACGATATCCACCGCCGCCGCGATCGCCGCCGCGACATCGAGATCGCTGGTGTCGAGCAGCACCGCGTCGTCCGCCTGGCGCAGCGGCGCCGCGGCGCGCGCACCGTCGCGCTCGTCACGCGCGCGGATATCCGCCAGCACATGGTCCAGCGTCACCTTCAAGCCCATCCGGATCAGTTCGTCGTAGCGCCGCTGCGCGCGGACCTCGGCGGTCGCCGTGACGAACAGCTTGGCACCCGCCTCGGGCGCGATCACCGTGCCGATGTCGCGTCCGTCGAGCACCGCCCCGCCCGGCTGACGCGCAAAGGCACGCTGGCGCTCGAGCAGCGCCGCGCGCACCGCGGGATGCGCCGAGACGATCGAGGCCGCACGCCCCGCCGCTTCGCTCTTGAGATTGACGTCGCCGAGCAGGCTCTCGTCGAAACCGCAGGCATGGAAGGCGTCGTCCTCGTCCGCCGGATCGCCGCCGGCGCGCAGCACGGTGATGCCGACCGCGCGATACAGGAGCCCGGTGTCGAGGTGCGGCAGGCCGTAGCGCGCCGCCAGCGCCTTGGCGATCGTGCCCTTGCCCGAGGCGGCGGGTCCGTCGACCGCGACGATCATGCCGTCACCGCGACGGCGGTCTCGACCGCGCCGAGCGTCGCCATCAGGCCCAGGAACGTCGGGAAGCTGGTCGCGATCGGTGCCCGGTCGTCGATCGTCACCGGCCGGCGGCAGGCGAGCGAGGCGACCGCGAAGCTCATCGCGATGCGGTGATCGAGATGCGTCGCCACCGTCGCACCGCCGGGCAACGCCGTGCCGCCGGTGCCGTCGATCACCAGCCCGTCGGAGAGCTCCTCGACGTGCGCGCCGATCGCGCGCAACCCGGCCGCCATCACCGCGATGCGATCGCTCTCCTTGACGCGCAGTTCATCGAGACCGCGCATCGTCGAGCGTCCCTGCGCCAGCGCTGCGGCGACGAACAGGATCGGGAATTCGTCGACCATGCTCGGGACGATTTCGGGCGGCACGTCGATCCCGGTCAGGGCGGAGGCCCGCACCCGCAGGTCCGCGACGGGCTCGCCGCCGACGATCCGCTCGTGCTCGAGAAGGATGTCCGCACCCATTGCGCGCAGCATGTCGTAGAGGCCGGCGCGCGTCGGGTTGAGCCCGACATTCTCGACGACGATCTCCGAGCCCGGCACGATCAGCGCGGCGACGACCGGGAACGCGGCGGACGAGGGATCGCCGGGCACGACGATATGCTGCGGCGCGAGCTCCGCCTCGCCGGTCAGCGATATGATGCGCGTGCCGCCGGGCTCGATCGTCACCGCGATGTCCGCGCCGAAGCCGGCCAGCATCCGCTCGCTATGGTCGCGCGTCGGCACGGGCTCGATCACGCGGGTGATCCCGGGCGCATTGAGCCCGGCGAGCAGCACCGCCGACTTGACCTGCGCCGAGGCGACCGGGAGCCGGTACTCGATCGGCACCGCGGGCACGATCCCGCGCACCATCAGCGGCAGCCGCCCGCCCGGCGACGCGGTGATGTCCGCGCCCATCTGTGACAAGGGCTCGATCACCCGCGCCATCGGCCGGCGCGACAGCGAGGCGTCGCCGGTGAAGGTGGCGGTGAGCGCATGGCTAGCCACCAGGCCCATCAGCAGCCGCGTCGAGGTGCCGGAATTGCCCATCTCGAGCGCGGTGGCGGGCTGGAGCAGGCCGCCGACACCGACGCCGTGGACACGCCAGACGCCGTCGCCCTCGCGGATCACGATCGCGCCCATCGCACGCAGCGCCGCCGCGGTGGCCTGGACATCTTCGCCCTCGAGCAGCCCCGCGATGCGGCTTTCGCCGACCGCGAGCGCGGACAGCATCAGCGCGCGATGCGAGATCGACTTGTCGCCCGGCACGCGCACGCGCCCGCGCAGCGGGCCGTCGCCGACGAGGCGCAGCGATCGGGGAGCGGCGGCATCCATAGGCGCGGGCTTTTGACAGCGCACCGGGCGTGTGGCAAGGCGCCGCCCGCGCAGTCCGCTCGGCCGATCCGGCCCTGCGGCACTCTACGAAAAACCGATGGGAACGATATATCCATGGTGAAGCCTGAATGGGGCACCAAGCGGACCTGCCCGAAATGTGCGACCCGCTTCTACGATCTGGGCAATGATACGCCGGTCACCTGCATCAACTGCGGCGTGATCTGGGAGCCCGAACCCGTGCTCAAGTCCAAGCAGCCGCTGCCGTTCGACGCGCCCAAGCCCGAAAAGGTCAAGGACGTCGAGCCCGACAGCGATCTGAGCGAGGATCTCGACATCGCCGAGGACGAGGAGGAGCGCGTCGACGACGACAACGATCTCGGCGGCGACGACGATCTCGGTGTCGCCAAGCGCGATGAGGACGAGGAAGTCTAGGCGGACGCCACGATGCCGCCGGATCGCCCCGGCGGCATCAAACACCGTCTTGCAAGCCCGCGTCGCCTGGCATAAAGGCGGCGCTCCCGACGCCGGAACCCAGCCGGCCGGGCGAGACTGTGGGGCCGTAGCTCAGCTGGGAGAGCGTCGCGATGGCATTGCGAAGGTCTGGGGTTCGATCCCCCACGGCTCCACCACTCTCCCCCGCATCCCGGACGTGACGGTCGCTGCCGAGGCGGTGCCGTGGTGGCAGCGTGGGGTGATCTACCAGGTCTATCCGCGCTCGTTCCAGGATAGCGACGGCGACGGCATCGGCGATCTCGCCGGGATCGCGAACCGCCTGCCCTATCTCGCCTCGCTCGGCATCGACGCGATCTGGCTGTCGCCGATCTTCCCGTCGCCGATGGCGGACTTCGGCTACGACGTCGCCGACTATACCGCGATCGAGCCGATGTTCGGCGATCTCGCGGCGTTCGACGCGCTGCTCGCCGCGGCGCACGCGCACGGCCTCAGGCTGCTGCTCGATTTCGTTCCCAACCACAGTTCGGACCGCCACCCCTGGTTCGTCGAGAGCCGCGCCTCGCGCGACAGCCCCAGACGCGATTGGTATATCTGGCGCGACCCGGCCCCGGATGGCGGGCCGCCCAACAACTGGATCAGCGACTTCGGCGGCTCGTCCTGGGAATGGGACGAAGCGACCGGGCAATATTATCTCCATGCCTTCCTCAAGGAGCAGCCCGACCTCAACTGGCGCAACCCGGCGCTACGCGCCGCGATGCTGGACGTGTTGCGCTTCTGGTTCGATCGCGGGGTCGACGGATTCCGGATCGACGTGCTGTGGCATATCGTCAAGGCGGACGGTCTGCCCGACAATCCGGTCAATCCCGACTGGCGGCCCGGCATCACCGAACGTGATCGGCTGATCCAGCGCAACTCGACCGACCAGCCCGAGGCGCACGCGATTGCCGCCGAGTTCCGCGCGCTCGCCGACGGCTATGGCGAGCGC
>CAZZZX010000416.1:0-3504 GCA_964658585.1 uncultured Novosphingobium sp. | reverse complement strand
GTGACGCGCCGTCGCGCGATGACGTGACGCGCGGCCGCGCGGTGTCGCTGCTCGTCGCGGCGGTGGCGGCGGTGCTGGTGCTGCTGGCGGGCGGGGCGGCCTATCGCCGCTATCTTCAGCAATATACCGTGACCCGCGACGACCAGGGCGATGCGGTGGCGCGCGTCGTCGCGGTCGCGTTCCGTGGCGAGAGCGCGCTCGAGGTCGCGAGCATCTCGGGCACCGTCCAGAGCACCGCGGAGGACAGCCGCGGCTTCGGGATACTGCATTCCGATCTGGTGATGAAAGCGCCCTTCTCGGTCGCGTATTTCGTCGACGTCTCGCGCCTGTCGCGTCGCGACATCGGCTGGGACGCGGCGACGCGGACGCTGACGCTGAATGTTCCGCCGGTCACGATCGGCGATCCCAATATCGACGAGGCGCGCGCGACGCTGATGACGATGCGCGGCGTGTTCGTGACGCGCGACGCGGCGCAGGCGCTTGCGCACAAGGCTTCGGTGAAGGCGGACGGGCTCGCGCGGCGCGAGGCGCACCGTGCCGATTTCGTCGCCGCGGCACGCGCCAATGCGCGGCGCGATCTCGCCCGGCTGCTCGCGGCGCCGCTCGCCGCGGCGGGAACCCCGGCCGCGACGATCCGCGTCCGCTTTCCCGACGAGGCCGGTACCGCGCCCGCCGCGGGCGAGCCGATGGACCGATCGCGCTCGCTCGCACAGGTCTTCGGCAACACACGCTGACAAAGCGCCGCGCGCGCTCTATCTAGCCGGGCGACAGGAGAGTGGAATGAACGCGCCCACCAGGAGCCTTGCGGGGCTCGACCTCAAGGCCGAGATCGATCGCCTGCGCAAGGAGCGCAACGCGGTGATCCTCGCGCATTACTACCAGACCCCCGACATCCAGGACCTGGCGGACTTCGTCGGCGACAGTCTCGACCTGTCGGCCAAGGCGGCGGCGACCGACGCGGACGTGATCGCCTTCTGCGGGGTGCGCTTCATGGCCGAGGTCGCCAAGATCCTCAGTCCCGGCAAGACCGTCATCCTGCCCGACATGGCCGCCGGGTGCAGCCTGGAGGACAGCTGCCCGCCCGAACAGTTCGCCCGGTTCCGCGCCGCGCATCCCGATCATATCGCGCTGACCTACATCAACTGCTCGGCGGCGGTGAAGGCGCATTCCGATATCATCGTGACATCGTCGTCCGCGGAGAAGATCCTCGCGCAGCTGCCGATGGACCAGAAGATCATCTTCGCGCCCGACAAGAATCTGGGCGCCTGGTTCAACCGCAAGACCGGGCGCGACATGCTGCTGTGGCCGGGGGCGTGCATCGTCCACGAGGCGTTCAGCGAGACCGAACTGCTCAAGCTCAAGCTGGAATATCCGGACGCGCCGGTGGCGGCGCACCCCGAATGCCCGGCTTTCATCCTGGATCATGCCGACGAGGTCGGATCGACGCGCGCGATCCTCGAGTTCGCGCTCAAGTCGCCCGCGCAGACGATCATCGTCGCGACCGAGCCGCACATCATCCACCAGATGGAGAAGGCGGCGCCGCACAAGCGCTTCATCGGCGCGCCGGGTGCGGACGGCAACTGCAACTGCAACATGTGCCCGTACATGGCGCTCAACACGATGGAGAAGCTGTACCTCGCGCTGCGCGACCTGACGCCGGTGATCGAACTGGACGAGGCGACCCGGATCGCCGCCAAGCGGCCGCTCGACCGGATGCTCGAGATGGCGGGGCGAACGGTCGGCGGCGGCGATGTCGGGCGGCCGGCGCGATGAGCTTCACGCTGTATGCCGCGGTGGTGCCGGCCTATCTCCAGATGCTCGGCACCGTCGGCGGCCTGATCGACAAGGCGGAGGCGCATTGCGCCGCCGCCGGCGTCGATCCGGCGGCGATCATCGACGCGCGGCTCGCCGACGACATGCTGCCCTTCGCATATCAGGTGAAGTCGGTCGCGGTGCATTCGATCGGCGCGATCGAAGGCGTGCGGCGCGGCGAGTTCAACCCCGACCAGACGCCGCCGCCCGACAGCTTCGCCGGGCTGCGCGAGCGGATCGAGGCGGCGCGCACGGCGATCGCGGCGATCGATCCGGCCGAGATCGACGGCTTCATCGGCCGCGACATGCTGTTCGCGGCGGGCAAGACGTTCCGCATATCGTTTGCTGCCGAGGATTTCCTGCTGAGCTTCTCGCAGCCCAATTTCTATTTCCACGTCAATGCGAGCTACGCGATCCTGCGCGCGCAGGGCGTCGCGATCGGCAAGCGCGACTATCTCGGCGCGCTGCGGCTCAAGGCATGAGCGGCTGGTCGCTGGCGGGGTTCGACCTCGACGCCTTCGTGCGCGCGACGCTGGCCGAGGATCTCGGCGAGGCGGGCGACATCACGTCGGCGGCGGTGATCCCGGCGGACGCGCGCTTCCGCGGCGCGCTCGCCAGCCGCGACGAGATCGTGGTCGCCGGGCTGCCGATCGCCGCCGCCTTCTTCCGCCACCTCGATCCCGACGCCACGATCGAGACGCCGGTCGCGGACGGCGATCGGGTGGCGCGCGGCACCGTGCTGATGCGGGTCGAGGGTGCGGCGCGCGCGCTGCTCACCGCCGAGCGGTCCGCGCTCAACACGCTTCAGCATCTCTCGGGCATCGCCACGCTGACGCGCGCCTATGTCGACAGGATCGCGGGCACCGGCGCGACGCTGCTCGACACGCGCAAGACCATCCCCGGCCTGCGCGTCCTCGAGAAATACGCGACGCGGATGGGTGGCGCGACCAATCATCGCATGGGGCTGTGGGATGCCGCGATGATCAAGGACAATCACATCGCGGTGGCCGGATCGATCGGGCAGTCGGTCGGCGCCGCGAAGGCGGCGGGGATCGCGCGGATCATCGTCGAGGTCGATCGCGTCGACCAGGTCGAGCCCGCGCTGGCGGCGGGCGCGACCTGGCTGCTGCTCGACAACATGCCCCCCGAGATCCTCCGCGGCGCGGTGACGCTGGTCGGCGGGCGGGTGCCGTGCGAGGCGTCGGGCGGGGTCGCGCTCGACACGATCCGCGCGATCGCCGAGACCGGGGTGGACTATGTCTCGGTCGGCCGGCTCACCCAGTCGGCGCCTGCGGCGTATATCGGGCTCGACCTCGCCGTCGCTTGACAAGCGACCGCAAGTGGCGTTATGTTCCCGGTTCGTTCTGGATATGGAGTCGCGCCCATGCGTTCGATCCTGCTGGCCCTGCTGCTGTTGATCGTCCCGGCGGTCGCCTCCGCCCAGGATACGCGCATCGCCTCGAGCGAGGACACGACGCCGCGCCGCACGCCGATCACCGGCTATACGCTCGCACTGGCTTGGGAGCCCGAATATTGCCACGGCGCGCGGCGGGCGAGCGACGCGGAATGCCGGCTGCCGGCCGCGAGCGGCTTCATCCTGCACGGGCTGTGGCCCGATGGCGGCGGGCCGGGGCAGTGGCCGCAATATTGCCGGCCGGCCGCGCCGCTGAGCGCCGCCGAGGTCCGTGCCGG
>CAZZZX010000415.1:0-3504 GCA_964658585.1 uncultured Novosphingobium sp. | reverse complement strand
GACGGCAATCCGGCCGCGAGCGCAACCCGAAGCTTCGCCGTCGCAGCGCCGGATCGACCTGACGGATCGCTTACGATACTGCGAGAGCGTCTGTGCGCCGTAGCGATAGGGGAATTGCGGGGGTGTCGTCGCGATCAGCCCGCCGCGTCGACGCGCTCCACGGCGACCTGCTGGAAGATCAGGTCGGCCTGTCCGAACACCGTCAGGAAGCTGATGTCGGTGGCGTCGCGGCCAACGCCGATGCGGACGATGCCGTCGCATGGGGCGAGCCCGGTCGCATCGACGATGTGCCAGCCGCCGTCGAGCCAGACCTCGGCGACCGCGTGGAAGTCCTGCGGATCGAGCTGCCAGGCATAGGCGGCGACCATCCGCGCCGGAATGCCCGCCGCCCGCGTCATCGCGATCAGCAGATGCGCGAAGTCCCGGCACACGCCCTGCCGGCTGATGAGGATGTCGGTCGCGGTGGTGGTGGCGTCGCTGGTGCCCGCGAGGTAATCGACATGCGCGCGGATCCACTCCGCCATCGCATGGACCTTGGCGCCGCCCTCCAGCGTGCCGAACTCGCGCCGTACCAGCGCCTCGAACCGGTCCGCCTCGCAGTAGCGGCTCGGGAAGAGATAGGGCACGACGAGTGCGGGCAGCGTGCGCAGCACGTCGGCGGCGAGCCCCGGGAGCGTCACCACCGGCCGCTCGACATCGACCAGCGCCGTATAATGCGCGGTGACCCGGTCCGAACCGCGCGTCCAGGTACGCCGGCCGAGGCTTTCCTCGGCCGAGATCGGCATCATCGGCTCGACGCCCGAGACGGTCAGCCGGTCGTCGAGCAGCACCTGATCGTGCATCTGCGCGACCTCCAGCGCGAGCAGCAGATCGGCGGGCTGCGGCAGGTGATAGTCGAGCGTGGCGTCGATCGACAGGCGCATGGGGGTTCCGATCCTGGGGGTGCGCAGCCGGAACAGACGGATCGCCCTGGCGTTCCGGGCAGATCGTCGATCGCGGGACACCAATTGGAATGTGCCGAATCATTCTCGCATCATCTGGTCATAAAGCGGCAATCTCACGGCAATGAGGATGGGCTCAACCGGCGGCGTCTGCGCACGGTGAGGTTCGCTGAATATGTTGCTTGAAATGAGGCCGCCGGTGGTGAAGCGGGCGGTCGACCGGACGCGCGCGGTTGCGATCGTCGTTCCGATCCTCAACGAATGCGACAATATCGTTCGGCTGGTCGCCGCGCTCGATCCGGTGCTGGCCGGGTTCGATGCCGAGATCCTGTTCGTCGACGACTGGTCGCAGGATGGATCGGCGGATATCGTGACGCGGCTTGCCCGCGAGCGGTCCGACATCCGCCTGATCCGCCGCTTCGGGCGCCGCGGCCTCGCCTCCGCGGTGATCGAGGGGATGCTCGCGACGACCGCGGAGATCGTCGTGGTGATGGACGGCGACCTCCAGCACGACGAGGCGATCGTTCCCGACATGATCCGCGCGATCCTGCGCGGCGAAAGCGATGTCGCGATCGCCTCGCGCTACCGGCCCGGCGGCTCGTGCGGCGAATGGTCGCAGGATCGCGCCGCGCTGAGCCGGATCGCGACGCGTCTCGCCCACGCGGTGATCGGGTGCGGGGTGAGCGATCCGCTGAGCGGGTTCTTCGCGATCCGGCGCGAGACCGCGGTCGCGCTGGTGCCGCGCCTGTCTGGCGGCGGGTTCAAGATCCTGCTCGATCTGCTCGCCTCGGCGCCGACGCCGCTGTCGGTGCGCGAGTTCCCCTACCGGTTCCGCAATCGCACCGCGGGCACGAGCAAGCTCGGCAGCGGCGTCGCGTTCGATTTCGTCCGGCTGCTGCTGCGCCAGGGCGCGCGCCGGCTGTTCGCCGCGCCGGCGACGATGTTCGGGGCGCTCGGTGCGATCGGGCTCTTTCTGGCGTGCGCGCTCGTCGCGATGTCGGTCCGGGTCTTGCCGACCCACGGGCTTCGCTGGCAGATCGTCGCCATACTGGGTGGCGGGATCGCGTGGGGCTGGACGATCAAGGCGTCGATCAGACGGACGCGGAGGCACCGCGGGACGAGGCTCGCATGATGCACGCGCCCGGCGGCGGCGTCGCCGCCGATCTCCGTCCCGGCCGCTCCCGGAACCTCGAGCGCTGGGCGGTCGCAGCGGTGCTGATGGTCGCGGCCTTCGCGATCAGGGGATGGCAGTTCGGCACGCCGCTGCTCCATGTCGACGAGGATTTCTATCTCTTCGTCGGCGACCGGATGCTCCACGGCGCGCTGCCCTATATCGACATCTGGGACCGCAAGCCGGTCGGGCTGTTCCTGCTCTATGCCGGCATCCGGCTGCTCGGCGGCGGCGGGATCGTCGAATATCAGGTCGTCGCGACGCTGTTCGCAGGCGCGACCGCGGCGGTGATCGCGCGGATCGCGTCGCGCTACACGACCATGTTCGCGAGCATCGTCGCAGGGCTGGTCTATCTGGCGCTGCTCGGGCTCAACGACGGGATGGGCGGCCAGTCGCCGGTCTTCTACAATCTGTTCGTCGCGCTCGGCGCGTTGCTGACGATCGAGGCGATGACCCGCGCCGACGATCCCGCGCGGATCCGGCGGCTGGGCCTCGGGACGATGGCCCTGTGCGGCGTCGCGATGCAGATCAAATACACCGCCTTGTTCGAGGGCGTGTTCTTCGGCCTGACGCTGATGCTGGCATCGCGGCGCGCCGGGCGGAGCCTGCCCGGCATCGCGCTGGACGCCGCCCTGTGGATCGTCGTCGCGATCGCGCCGACGCTGCTGGCGTGGGGCTATTACGCGGCGCGCGGCGACGGCGCGGCCTTCGTCTTCGCCAATTTCCTGTCGATCGGCCAGCGCGCGACGGCTACCGACACGATGACGCTCACCAGGCTCGGCCACTCGGCGGAAATCTTCGCGGCGCCGCTGCTCTGCGTCGTCGCGGCAGCCTGGGCGAGGCCGCTGCTGCCCGGCCGGCTGGCGGCGTCGTCCTACCGTGTCGCGCTCGCCTGGCTGGGTGCGGCACTGACCGGCTATTTCCTGTTCGGCACCTATTTCGATCATTATGCGCTGCCGCTCGCGGGGCCGACCGCTGCGGCGGCGGCGCCGATCTTCGCGATCGAACGGCGGCGGATCGGCGCGATCCTGGCGGCGGGGGTGCTCTGCGGCCTCGCGATCCTCACGCGCGCCAACGCGCTGGTCCTGCTGGCGCCGCTCGCGCTCGGCGCGTGGGACGCGCGGCCGCGCCTGCGCCCCGCCGCGCTCGGCCCGCCGCCCGAGGATTGGGGTGCGTGGCTGGTCTACCAGGGGCGCCAGGCGGTCGGCGTCGCCAAGGGCATCAAGACCTGGGCGATCGATACGGTGCGCCTGCCGTTCGAGGCCCTCGGCCTGCTGCGCCACCTCAGCCCGGACGAGAAGCTCTACGAGGCCTATCTCGCCGCGTTCAAGGTCGTGTTCGTCAAGGAGACGGACGTGATCGTCACCGGCTTCACCTGGACCGACCCGACCT
>CAZZZX010000414.1:0-3505 GCA_964658585.1 uncultured Novosphingobium sp. | reverse complement strand
GGGCGAGCTGCTCGTCCGCGAAGCCGGCGGCTTCCTGACCGACTTCCGCGGCGGCGACCAATATGTCGAGCGTAAGCAATGGCTTGCCGCTACCGACGGACTGCACTCGCGCATCCTGAAGCTCGTCGCCGGCGGCCTGCGCTGAACGTCCTGCGAGTCATTCTCACAGCCGCTCTGCCTTGCTTCGCAGGTGCGGCAGGCTTAGACACCGACGCGACGTAAAGGGCCCGTCCGCGGACCCCGGTCCGAACCGGAGAAAGCCATGGCGTCGGTCGCCTTCCAGTATCTCCCGATCCTGTTGTTCCTGGGGATCGCGCTCGCGCTCTCCTGCATCTTCGTGTTCCTGCCGCAGGCGGTGTCGCGGCTGACCGGCAGCCACAAGCCGAGCGCGGACAAGCTCGCCGAATATGAGTGCGGCTTCCCCGCGTTCGAGGACAGCCGGATGCAGTTCGACGTGCGCTTCTACCTGATCGCGATCCTGTTCATCGTGTTCGATCTGGAGGCGGCGTTCCTCTATCCCTGGGCGGTCTCGCTCAAGGAGATCGGCTGGACCGGCTGGGGCTCGATGATGGTGTTCCTGGCCGAGTTGATCCTCGGCTTCGCCTATGCGTGGAAGAAGGGAGCGCTCGAATGGGAGTAGAGGTCTTCCGCGATCCGAACGCGCCGTTCGCGCCCGAAAGCGCGCATAGTGTTCCCGATCAGGCGTTCTTCAGCGATCTCAACGCCGAGGTGCAGGACAAGGGCTTCCTCGTCACCACCACCGAGGATCTGTTCCAGTGGGCGCGCACCGGCTCGCTGTGGTGGATGACCTTCGGGCTCGCTTGCTGCGCGGTCGAGATGATCCACGTCAACATGCCGCGCTACGATCTCGAGCGCTTCGGCGCCGCGCCGCGCGCGAGCCCGCGGCAGAGCGACGTGATGATCGTCGCGGGTACGCTGTGCAACAAGATGGCGCCGGCGCTGCGCCGCGTCTACGACCAGATGTCCGAGCCCAAATACGTCATCTCGATGGGCTCGTGCGCGAACGGCGGCGGCTATTATCACTACAGCTATTCGGTGGTGCGCGGCTGCGACCGGATCGTGCCGGTCGACATCTACGTGCCCGGCTGTCCGCCGACCGCGGAGGCGCTGCTCTACGGCGTGATGCAGCTGCAGCGGAAGATCCGCCGCGTCGGCACGATCGAGCGGTAGGCGGGCGCGATGGCCGACACCTATCATTCCGCGCCCCGCTACGCGTCCAACCAGGGCGTGATCGAGGCCGCCACCGCGGCGCTCGGCGCGTATCTGATCGAGGCGAAGGAGAGCGTGAGCGAGATCCAGCTCCACGTCTCGCGCCCCCACGTCGTCGAGGCGCTGCGCGCGCTCCGCGACACGCCGGGGCTCGAATATCAGCAGCTCATGGAGATCGCGGGCGTCGACTATCCGGATCGCGACCTGCGCTTCGAAGTGGTCTATTGCCTGCTCTCGCTGACCCGCAACCACCGCCTCCATGTCCATGTCCGCACGGATGACGTGCAGCCGGTGCCCTCGGTCACCGGGCTGTGGCCGGTCGCGGGCTGGCTGGAGCGCGAGGTGTACGACATGTTCGGGGTGCTGTTCGACGGCAATCCGGACCTGCGCCGCATCCTCACCGATTACGGCTTCCGCGGCCATCCGCTGCGCAAGGACTTCCCGATGACCGGCTATGTCGAGCTGCGCTATTCGGAAGAGGACAAGCGCGTGGTGTACGAGCCCGTCAAGCTCGCGCAGGATTTCCGCAACTTTGATTTCCTGTCGCCGTGGGAGGGCGCCGCCTACACGCTGCCCGGCGACGAGAAGGCGCCGCAGGCCCCCGGCGCGCCGACGCCCGCCAAGGCCGACGAGGTGAAGCGCTGATGGACGCGATGCCGAGCCAGGATCTCGCGATCACCGCCGACCAGCTGATGGAGAGCGCGGTCAAGCCGTCGGTCGGCGATGTCGAGATCAAGAACTACCACCTCAACTTCGGCCCGCAGCATCCCGCCGCGCACGGCGTGCTGCGGCTCGTGCTCGAGCTCGACGGCGAGATCGTCGAGCGCGTCGATCCGCATGTCGGACTGCTCCACCGCGGCACCGAGAAGCTGATGGAGGCGCGGCCCTGGCTCCAGAACGTGCCGTATTTCGATCGCTTCGACTATTGCTCGCCACTGTGCATGGAGCACAGCTTCGTGCTGGCGATGGAAAAGCTGATGGGGCTCGAGGTGCCCGAGCGCGGTCTGTACCTGCGCGTGCTGTTCGCCGAGCTGACGCGCATCTCCAACCATCTGCTCAATCTCGGCTCGCACATCATGGACGTCGGCGCGATGACGCCCAATCTGTGGCTGTTCGAGGCACGCGAGGACACCTACGGCTTCTTCGAACGCGCGAGCGGCGCGCGGATGCACATGAACTGGTTCCGCCCCGGCGGCGTGCATCAGGACGTGCCGCTGGCGCTGCTCAACGACATCTCGGACTGGGTCGATACGCGGCTGGCGCGCCTGTTCGAGGATTCGATCAGCCTGGTCGCGGACAACCGCATCTTCAAGCAGCGCAACGTCGATATCGGCGTGGTCAGCCGCGACGATGCGATCGCCTGGGGCTTCTCGGGCCCGATGATCCGCGCCGCGGGCATCCCGTGGGACATCCGCCGCTCGCAGCCCTACGACGTCTACGACCGCATGGAGTTCGACGTGCCGGTCGGCACGCAGGGCGACTGCTACGATCGCTTCATGGTGCGCGTCGAGGAGGTCCGCCAGTCGGCCCGCATCATCAAGCAGTGCATCGCGCAGATGCCGCAGGGGCCTGTGCTGACCAGCGACCGCAAGGTCGCGCCGCCGCGGCGCGGCGAGATGAAGCGCTCGATGGAGGCGCTGATCCACCATTTCAAGCTCTATACCGAGGGCTTCCACGTCCCCGCCGGCGAGGTCTATGTCGCGACCGAGAGCCCCAAGGGCGAGTTCGGCGTGTACGTCGTCGCCGACGGCACCAACAAGCCGTACCGCGTCAAGGTGCGGCCGACCGCATTCAGCCATCTGCAGGCGATGGACTTCATGATGAAGGGCCATATGCTCGCCGACACCACTGCCATCCTCTCCGCGATCGACATCGTGTTCGGGGAGTGCGACCGGTGAGCGAGGTCGTGACCAACGAGCTGATCTATTCAGTGCTTCAGAAGATCCAGGGCGATATGTCGGATCTGAAGTTTGACGTGCACGATCTCAAGCTTCGTACGAGCGCGGTCGAGGATCATCTCGGCATCACCGCGACGGTCGTCGGCGCCAAGCCGTTCGATCTCGACGAGGCACGTGCGTGGTGTGCTGAGACCTATCAATTGCCGCTGCGGCCGAACGTGCACGACACGTTGCTCAACGCGTGCGACCATCTCGAGCAGGGAGGCGGTCGCGTCCTCCTGACGGGCGAGGGCGGTGACGAATGGCTCGACGGGTCGCACGCGCACTGGCCCGAGTTGCTGACGCAAGGTCGCTGGCTGGCGCTGGTCCGCGACGGC
>CAZZZX010000413.1:0-3510 GCA_964658585.1 uncultured Novosphingobium sp. | reverse complement strand
GGCGCGGGCGCCGGGTGGCGTTACAGCTTCACGCCGACCCGGGCGTAGAAGAACTGGCCGGGGAGGTCGTATACCGACGGATCGTAGTTGCTGAGCAGGCAGCTGTAACAGGCCGGCGGCGACTTTCCGGCGAGGTTGTTGACGCCGACCGTGAAAGTGAAGTCACGCTCGGCGAGCTTGGTGTCCCACAGCAGCTGGACATCGCCATAGAGGCGGCGGTTGAGCTTGTTGCCCTCGAAATCGCCGGTCGATTCGCGTACCGCGCTGAGATATCGGCCGGTCAGCGAGAAGGTGAAGCCGCCGATCGTCCAGTCGCCCGTGGCCACCGAGCGATAGCGCGGATAGGCTTGGCTGCCGCTTTCGGTGCCGTCACGCTTGATCGTCGTTGTGCCGTTGCTGGCAGGGACGATCTCCTTATAGTTGAACATCAGCGTGTTCTGCATCGCGAAGCCGAAGCTGCCCGCCTTGCTTGTCGGCGTGCGATAGGTGAAGTTGAGGTCGAGGCCATCGGTCTCGATGCTCGAGATGTTCTCGAGCACGCCGACGATCTGGGTCACTTGGCCCGAAGCGCTGCGATGGATCGAGGCGCAGCTCAGCGCGTCACCGGTATCGGCGCAGCGATCCAGCAGGGTCGCGGCATCGATCGCGCCGATCGCGTCCTTCACCTTGATGTGGAAATAGCTCGCCTCGAGCGTCAGGGTCCGCGCCCAGGCGCTTGCCCACGATGCCGAATAGACGCCGCCGAGATTGTAGCTGCGCGACGTTTCGGGTTTGAGCGCGGTGTTGCCGCCGGTCAGCACCGGAAGCTGGCCGCCCTGCTGCGTGTAGCTGCCGTTCGCCGGCACGCCGTTGGCGACGCAATTGGCCTTGATCGTCGCACTCGCGTTGAGGGTTGCCGCGTTGCACGGATCGGTCAGCGGATCGTCGAAGCGAGAAAGCGATCCGAAGAGCTCGCCGATCGATGGGGCGCGGAAACCTTCCGAATAATTGCCGCGCAGCAGCAGGTCTTCGGTCGGTTTCCAGTCGCCGCCCGCCTTGATCGTGGTCTTGGAGCCGGACAGCGAATAATCCGAGTAGCGCACCGCGAAATTGGCGTTGAGGAGTTGGAAGAGGGGCCTGTCCTTGAGGATCGGCACCTGAAGCTCGCCATAGACCTCGTCGGCGTTGTACTGGCCCGCGGTCGCCTGCGCCGGGATGTCCGCGCCGAGACCCGCCTGGATCAGCGGATCGGGGGTGAAGGATCCCTTGAGGTCGCGATGCTCGTAACCGAACGCGACGCCGACCGGTCCGGCCGGCAGATCGAACAGCGAGCCGGTCACGTTGGCGGTGCCGTCCCACAGCCGCTGTCGCGAGCGGTCATGTTCGGTGAAGGCGATGAAATTATACTGCGCGGGCGTGATCGTGCCGGCACCCCCGAACAGGTCGAGAGGCACGCACGCGCCGGTGCAGTCGGCGAGCGGGCCGAGCGCCTGCGCCACCTTGGCGGCGTTGACGTTGCCGGTGAAGGTCTGGTGCGCGCCGGTGTCGCCATAGACGCCGTTCACGTCCCAGTTCCAGTCGTGCGAAAGCAGCCGGAACTGGCCGCTGAGCGTCGCGGTGCCGTAATAGCTGTCGACCGTCTGCGAATAGTGCCGCGAGCCGCCCTCGACGAGCCGGCGCGCGATGAAGCTGTAATTGGCCGGCGTGCCGTTGGTGCCCGCCGAGAGCGTGCCGAACGGATTGTACGGGTTGGTCCCGTCGATCGTCAGCGTGTCGAGCGAATTGCCGTTGCCCGCGTCCGGCCCGATGAACAGCGGCAGCGGCGCGGCCTGATTGGCGGACACGCGGCGGTTGAAAAAGAATTTCGCGCTGAACTTGAGCGCGTCGCCGGCGATCGGCTGTTCGAGATTGGCGAAAGCGGAATAGCGCTTGTAGGGCGTCAGCAGATAATTGGTCGGCGCGAAGTTGAAGCGGTCGGCGGTACCGAAATCCTTGAAGGCGCTGAGCGCGCCGTCCGGGTTCGCCGGGTCGAACGCGGGTCGTCCCTGCGTCACGCCTTTCAGCGTCAGATCGTACGGATCGCCCGTGGCGCTCCGCGGATCGGTGAGGACGATGAACCGGCCGAGCGGGGTCGCCGACGAGCAGGTGCTATCGCACGCGGTGAGATGCGGGTGCGGGAAGGCCGAGAAGGCGCGATCGCCGTCGAACACCGGCTTCTGGCTGACATAGTCGCCGCCGACGACGATCTGCGTACCGGTCTTGTCGCTGCCGAAGCCGTACGAGAGATCGTAGTTCTGGGTATAGCCGTCACCTTCCTTGAACAGCCCCTGCTGCGCGGAGACTTCAAGACCGTGCTGCTTGGTCTTGGTGATGATGTTGACCACGCCCGCGATCGCGTCCGATCCGTAGATCGCCGAGGCGCCGTCCTGCAGCACCTCGACGCGCTCGATCGCGGCCTGCGGGATGGCGTTGAGATCGACCGATCCCGGCACCCCCGATGCCGATGAGGCGTTCACGAAGCGCATCGAATCGACCAGCACCAGCGTCCGCTTGGAGCCCAGCGTGCGCAGGTTGATCTCCGACGTTCCGGCGCCGACGCCGCCGCCGTCCTGCGGATTGCCGAGATTGCCCGACGAGTTGTTCTTGGTGTTGAGGCCGCCGCCCGACGAGGGCAGCCGCTGCAGCACGTCGGCGATCGAGACCAGGCCGGTGCGATCGATGTCGCTCTTGTCGACGAAAGTGACCGGCGAGGGCTGGTCGAGCGGATTGTGGCGGATGCGCGAGCCGGTGACGATGATCTCGCCACCGCTGTCGCCCGCGCCGCCGGCGGCCGTGACCGGGCTCTGCGCGGCATCGCTTGGCGACGGCGTGGAACCGGCGGACTGCGCGGCGAGCGGCCCTGCGGCAAGCGCGATGCCGAGCGCGGCGAGCGCGCTGCGCCGAAGCAGGATGGCGTATCTCATGGCGATCTGGACCCCTTTTCGATTCGGGGCTCCCCGGCCGCCCGGCTGCGTGGCCGTGACGATCCGTGTCCCCCTGTGTCGTAAATTGACGGCGCTGAAATGATATTGCAACCGCGAACGCGCCCTGGTCCGGCGTTTCGGATCCGGTGCGGCGTGAGCGCCACGGAACCTTGCGCCGTCGCCGCGGGTAGGGGCGGCATGATACGCGCGCTGACGCTCTCGCTCGGGCAACTCGGCGATCCCGCCATTCTCCGGATCCTGGCACGCTCGCTGCTGCTCACGCTGCTGGTGTTCGTCGCGCTCGGCATCGGCTTCGGCTATGCGCTGCGCGGCTTCGATCCCTGCGCGCTGGTCGCGGCGGACAGCTGCCCGCTCGATGCCTCGGGTTCGGGCCTCGGCGCGATCATGCTCGCCGCGCTCGCCTTCTGGCTGCTGTTCCCGGCGGTCGCGATCGGGGTGATCTCGGGCTTCATGGATCGCATCGTCGCCGCGGTCGAGCGGCGCCACTATCCGGCGGCGGCGGCTGGCGCGCGGCCGCTCGGCGTCGCGCGCGGCCTCGCGCTCGGCC
>CAZZZX010000412.1:0-3511 GCA_964658585.1 uncultured Novosphingobium sp. | reverse complement strand
CCGGTCTCCCACAGCTCGCGCAGGATACGGGCATATTCGTCGAGCACCGCGTAACGGTTCCGGAAATGCTCGTCGCCCGGCCATAATCCCATCTGGGTGTATTCGGGCGGCTGCCAGCCGGTGATGAGGTTCAGCCCGAACCGGCCATGGCTGATCGAATCGATCGTGTTGCACATCCTGGCCGCGAACGCCGGGGGCACCAGCAAGGTCGGGCAGGTCGCGTAGATCTTGATCCGTTCGGTGACCGCGGCGAGTCCCGCCATCAGCGTGAAGCTCTCCAGGCCATAGTCCCAGAACTCGGTACGGCCGCCGAAGCCGCGCAGTTTTATCATCGACAACAGGAAATCGAGCCCATGGCCTTCCGCCTTCTGCGCGATCGTCTTGTTGAGATCGAAGCTCGGCATGTATTGCGGCGCGGTCTCGGAGATCAGCCAGCCATTGTTGTTGATGGGCACGAACACGCCGACCTGCATGGGCTCAGCACTCCTCGAGTGGGTGGCGGGAGAGATAGGCGAGCACGATCGCCTCGAAACCCCGCGGATCGGTGACGTTCACCGCATGGCCGCCCCACGGCATCGTCGCGAGCGTCGCATCGCGCAGCCCGTCCGCGAGACTCTCGGACGCGAGCGCGGGCACCAGCATGTCGTCCTCCGCTGCCAGCACGAGCACGGGCGCTGCGATGTCGCCGAGCCGATCCGCGATGTCGAAGGCGCGCAGCGCGGCGATGCGCTTCGCCGTCGTCGCGACACCGGGGAAAGCGGCGAGCTGATGCGCGGTCTCGGCATCGAGGGCGGCGTCATGCTCGGAGATCCAGCGCGCCGGGAACAGGAAGATCGGCTGCGCGCGCAGATAGGCTTCGGCACCCGCCGCGTGCAGGATCGCCAGCCGCGCATCGAAGCAGCGCGCGAAATGCGGATCGGGCCGTGCCCAGCCATTGACCGCGACCAGGGCGCCGATCCGGGCGGGTGCCGCGAGCGCGAGCGCGAGCCCGGCGACCGCCCCCGCGGCATGGCCGATCAGATGCGCGCGCGCGATCCCCAGCCCGTCCATCAGCGTGACGATGTCGTCCGCCATGTCCGCGACGGTGACGGTCCCGGGCAGCGTACGGTCGCTGCGTCCGGTGCCGCGATGATCGTAAAGGATGACGCGATAGCGCGCCGACAACGCGGCGAGATTGGGTGCCCAATAGCCGCCCGATCCGCCCAGGCCGGCCGACAGGATCAGCGGCTCGCCCCGGCCGTGCTCCTCCCAATGGAGCCCGGCGATCACCCGATATGCGCCACGGACGCGATCTCGACGAGGCAGTCGGGTTTCACCAGATCGGCGCGGATGCAGTAGCGCGCGGGCTTGGCGCCCGGGAAATACGCCGCATAGACCGTGTTGAACGCGCCGTAATCGGCCAGATCCTTGAGGAAGATGTGGTTCATCGCGACGTCGGCGAGGGTCGCGCCTGCCGCCGCCAGCGTCGCCGCGATGACGTCGAGCACATGCCGGGTCTGCGCCGCCACATCGCCGGGATGGAGCACCGCCCCGCCCTCGCCCAGCGCCAGCACGCCCGAGACATAGACCGTGTCGCCCGCCTTCGCCCCCGCCGAATAGGGTGCGATCGGGGTCGGGAACTGCCGGGGATTGATGGGCTCGAACGGCATCGTCACGGCCTCGCGATCTGCCCGACCGCGCCGCAGAAATCGGCGACGGTCGATACCCAGCCGAAGAAAGTCTCGACATTGTAGACCGTCGCCGCCTGCAGGAAGTCCGGCCCGAGATGATGCGTCGCGTCCTCCAGCATCACCCCGAAATATTCGAGATGGAAGCCGTCGCGCAGCGTCGATTCGACACAGACATTGGTGGCGATGCCGACGAAGACGAGCGTGCGGATACCGCGTGCGCGCAGGATGCTGTCGAGCTGCGAATTGAAGAAGGCGGAGTATCGCGTCTTGTGGACGCGGATGTCGCCGGGCTGCGGGCTCAGCGCCGCGACCAGTTCGTAATCCCAGCCGCCGCGCGCCAGCAACTGTCCGCGGCGCTCGGGATTGGCGCGCATATGCTTGAGCGCGTTGGACTTGTGCCAGTTGGGCGAGCCCGGTCCGCCGGCCTCGACATAGTCCGGATCCCAGCCGTTCTGGAGGAACACCACCGGCATCCCCGCGCCCCGCGCGGTCGCCAGCACCTGGGCGATCCTGGCGATCGTCCCCGCCGCGCCCGCAATGTCGAACCCCGCCAGATCGACATAGCCGCCCGGCGACGCATAGGCGTTCTGCATGTCGACGACGATCACCGCGGTGTCGTGCGGCGACATCCGGATCGCCTCGGGCCGCGCAGGCAGCATCACAGCGTCGCGCGTCGCGCCGCCGGCCCGCGCGATCGCGTCGTCCGCCATACGGCCCGCCGCTCGGTCTGGCATCGTCACCTCCGGTCGCGAGTGTGGCGCAATCCGGTGCGGCTGCACAAGGGCGGTACCGGATCGATCGCGACGCGCCGGCGTTGCGCGATCATGTCGTTCCTGATGATCCCCGGCATCGGACTGTTCGTGGCGCTCGGCGTCAGGCTGTTCATCGCCGGGGTCCGCACCCGCCCGCGCGATCCCACCGCGGTCCGGCGTGCCGACGAGGCGTTTCGCGCCAAGCTCGATCGGATCGCCGAGGAGGCACGACGACGATCCGATCGATGACCGCGCGCGCTTGCGCTGACGCGGCCCTGCGCTAAGTCGGGGACATGATCCTCGTCATCGACAATTACGACAGCTTCACCTGGAACCTGGTGCATTATCTCCAGGAGCTGGGCAGCACCGTCGAGGTGGTGCGCAACGATGCGATCGGCGTTGGCCAGGCGTTGTCGAGCGGGGCGGACGCCTTCCTGATCTCGCCGGGCCCCTGCACCCCCAACGAGGCCGGCGTCAGCCTCGATCTGGTTGCGGCGTGCGCGGAGGCGGGGCGGCCGCTGCTCGGCGTCTGTCTGGGCCACCAGGCGATCGGCCAGAGCTTCGGCGGACGCGTCGTCCGCGCGACGACGCTGATGCACGGCAAGACCAGCGCGATCACGCACGACGGCACCGGTCTGTTCGCGGGATTGCCCTCGCCCTTCGTCGCGACGCGATACCATTCGCTGGTGGTGGCGCCCGAGGATCTGCCGCACGACCTGATCGTCAACGCCCGCGCCGCGGACGGCACGATCATGGGGGTGCGCCATGCCAGTCTGCCGATCCACGGCGTCCAATTCCATCCCGAGAGCATCGCGACCGAGCACGGCCATGCGATGCTGGCCAATTTCATGCGGCTGGCCGGGATCGCTCCGACGTTGCGCGAAGCAGCATGACGACGATCGCGCTGCTGCCCGATGCGACCACGCCGCTGTCGTTCGAGAGTGCCGGCGCCGCGTTCGCCGACATCCTCGACGGACGCGTTCCCGACGAGGCGGTCGCCATGTTCCTCACCACGCTGACCCGGCGCGACGAGACCGCGACCGAGATCGCCGCCGCGGCGCGCGCGCTGCGCGCGCGGATGCGCGAGGT
>CAZZZX010000411.1:0-3524 GCA_964658585.1 uncultured Novosphingobium sp. | reverse complement strand
GCCGAGGGCCGCGGTGAATCGGCGCCCGAGAAGGCCGCGCTGCTGCGCCTGGCGAGCGCGCTCGAGACGCTGCGCCCCGAGCCGTCGCGCGCGCTCGGCAGCCTGATCGCGGCGACGGTCGAGCGGCTGCTCGTCGAACTGATGGGGCAGGTGGAGATCGACCGCGACACGCTGATCGCGCGCGCCGAGGCCGCCGCCGCGCTGATCGGCGAGGAGACACGACCCGCGCTGCTCAGGCTCAATCCCGCCGATGCCGCGCGGCTGGCGGATGCGGCGTTGCCGGTGCCGATCGAGGCTGACCCCTCGATCGGCGTCGGCGCGCTGCGCCTCGAGACCGGCAATGGCTGGATCGAGGACAGCCCGGCGCTGCGCCTGGACAAGCTGCGCGGCGCGCTCGATCGCGTCGCGGCGGCCAAGTGAGCGGGCTGGACGCGCGCGCCGCCGCGCTGCTCGATCGTCTCGAGGTCGGCGAGGTCGTGCCGCGGCGGATCGGGCGGCTGGTCGCCTATGACGGCCAGATGCTCGAGGCGACCGGGCTCGCCATGCCGGTCGGCGCCAGCGTTCGCGTGATCGACGGCGACGGCCATGCTACCCGCGCCGAGGTCGTCGGCTTTCGCGGCGATCGCTCGCTGATGATGGCATTGGACGGCGAGGCGCCGCATTCCAACGGTGGCCGCGTCGAGCCCGACGGCAAGGGCGGCACCGCCGAGGTCGGCGACGCGCTGCTCGGCCGCATCGTCGATGCCACCGGCCAGCCGCTCGACGGACTGGGGCCGGTCGGCGCGACCGCGACCTGGCCGCTCGCCGGCAAGCCCGCCAATCCGCTCGACCGGGCGCGCGTCACGCAATGCTTCGACATGGGCGTGCGCGCGATCAACGCGCTGCTCACCGCGGGCGTCGGCCAGCGTATCGCGATCTGCGCGGGCTCGGGCGTCGGCAAGTCGGTGCTGATGGGGCAGATGATCCAGGGCGCCGATGCCGACGTGATCGTCGTCGGGCTGATCGGCGAGCGCTCGCGCGAAGTCGCCGACTTCCTCGCCACCAAGCTGGTGCCCGGCGTCCGCGAGAAATCGGTGGTGGTCGCGGTGCCCGCGGATCATCCCCCGGTGCTGCGCATCCGCGCCGCGATGCGCGCGACCGCGATCGCCGAATATTTCCGCGCGCAGGGCAAGCGCGTGCTGCTGCTGATCGATTCGCTGACGCGGTGCGCACATGCCCAGCGCGAGCTCGGCCTGTCGCTCGGCGAGCCGCCGACGATGAAGGGCTATCCGCCGTCCGCGCTGTCGATGATCCCGCGGCTGATCGAGCGCGCCGGTGCCGACGCGCATACCGGCGGCTCGATCACCGCGCTCTACACCGTGCTCGCCGATGGCGACGATGGCGACGATCCGATCGTCGACACCGCACGCGCGATCGTCGACGGGCACATCATCCTGTCGCGCTCGCTGTCCGAGCAGGGCGTGTTCCCCGCGATCGACGTCGGCCGCTCCCTGAGCCGCGTGATGGCGGACATCGTCGACGACGAGCATCTCGATGCCGCCGCGTCGCTGCGCCGGCTGTGGTCGGTCTACGAGGAGAGCCGCGACCTCATCCTGATGGGAGCCTACAAGCCCGGCAGCGATCCGGTGATCGACGAGGCGATGGCGCGGCACCGCGAAATCCTCGATTTCCTCAAGCAGAAGCCCAAGGATCGCATCGATCTGGTGCATAGCTCAGCCGAACTGATCGAGCGGTTCGGCGGATGAGTTCGCTCGTAAAGCGCCGCGAGCGTATCGCGCGGGTGCGCCGCATCGAGCATGTCCTCGCCGCCGGTGCGGCATCGGCGGCGGAGGCGCAGCTCGCCGGCCTCGAATCAAGCGAGGCGCGGCTCACCGACCTCCGCTGCTCGCTGTCGGCGATGACCGGATCGTTCGCCGCCGAGACGCTGGCGGCGCGCGCCGAGCTCGCGCTGCGGCTCGACGAGGCGCGGTTCGGGCTGAGCGACGCGATCGTCGCGGCGCGCGCCACCGTCGCGTTGCGCCGTGAGGAGCGGATCGAGGCGCGCAAGCGCCAGGAGAGCGCCGCCAAGCTCGGCGAGCGCTCGGCGCAGGCGGCGGCGCAGGCCGCCGAGCGCCGCGGCGCGGCCGAGGTGCGGATGCGTGCGCCGCGCGGGCTTGGGATCGCCGACTGATGGATCTGCTGCGCGCTCCGATCTGCGTCGGCACGGCGAGCCCGCTCGACGCCGCCGCCGATACCGGCGCTGCCCCGGCGGTTGCGTTCGGCGCGGTGCTGGCCGGGGTGGCGCCCGAGCCGGTGTCGGCGGTCGCCGGGCCGGCGGCGCCGAGCGCGGTGTCCGTCAACCCCGTCGCCGCGCCGGACGATGCCGCGGCGGACTGGCTCGTGTCGGCGAACGCCGCCGCCGCCGACCCGACATCGCCCGTGCTTCCGCACGACGCACCGGTCGCCAGGACGCCGATCGGTACGCCCGACGACCGCCCGATTGCGATCGCCGTGCCGTTGCCTCTGCCGGACGCCCCGAAGCCGTCGAAGATAGCCGTCACGACCGCAGCGCAGACCGCAAACGTCGAGCCCGCCATGGCCGAAAGCGTTGCAGCCGCGGATGTCGCGCAGCCGGTCGCAACACCGCTGCCGGAGCCGGACGCTCCGAACACGCCGAAGATGGCCGCGCAACCGGTCGCCACGCCGCCGCCTCTGACGGACACCCCGAAGACACCGAGGACGGTCGTCACGGCGGACGCGGAGACCGGCGGCATCGATGCGGCGGTTCGTCCGCCCGTGACCGAGCCCGAGCCGGTCGCGGCGGAGGATGGCGCGCACCCCGTCGCCGCTCGGCCCCTTCCGGACGCGCAGGACGCCGCTCCGAACCGAGCCGTTGCCGGGATCGCGGCGAAGGACCGGGAGGAAGCGCCGTCCGTCGACCCGCTGCCGATTTCGATCCGCATCGCTGTCGAGACGCTCCGGACACCGCTCGCAGCGGATGCGGTCGCCTCGGCCACACCTTCGGTGGCGCCGGTCGCGGCCGTCGATTCGCCGGGAGGCCGGGCCGTGCCGCGAGCGGGATCGCCCGCGCTGCCGGTCGGCGTCACGGCTCTCGCCGATCGGCCCGCAACCGACGCCATGATCGCTTCGCTCCCGATCGCTGCCGCGACGGAGCCGGCCGCGGCTGCGCCGACGCCGCCGATACCGGTCGCCCCGTCGATCCCACCGCGTCGCAGCGCCGGCGCCCCCTCCGGTCCCGCGGTCGACACGTCCGCCGAAGCGATCACCGCTCCGGACGAGCGGACCGCGGCGGCGGCGCTGCCGACCAGCGCGTCTGCGGTGTCGCTGCCGGTCGCTCCCCTCATGCCCGCCACGCCGGTCGTCAAGGCCACGGCGCACGAGGATATGGTGGACGATCGCCCGATCGCCGTGGCGACCCGCATGCCCGCGCGATCGGATGGGAGCACGCCAGCGGCGGCGCTGCCCCGGATCGCGGCGAGGGCGGTCTTTCGCCGGCCATGCTGACGGTGACGACCGACAAGGCC
>CAZZZX010000410.1:0-3532 GCA_964658585.1 uncultured Novosphingobium sp. | reverse complement strand
CCGCTCACCGCTTTCGAGCCGCCGCCCAGCCAGTGTCGCGCGCACATCGAGAAATGCGCGGTGCGCACCGTGCCGCGCAGCCGCGGTCCGTGCTCGGGCCCGATCCCGAGCGGCGTGACGGGCACGCCGGCATCCTCGAGCGCGTCCTCAGCGAGTTCGCGCTGGTCGATCGATCCGACATCCGCGACATCGCCCCAGCGGATCGCGCCGTTGGGCAGGCACAGCGTCCCCGCCCGCTTGGCGCCGACGACCTCGGCCGCGTCGATCGCGCTGCCCATCCGCGCGACCGTATAGGGCGGCGCGGGCGCGGCGGTGGCCTGTACCGCGACGACGAGACCGGTTATGGCCGTAACGATCTTCGGTAGCATGTGAGTCCCTCCCCGCACGCCACGCTATGGCCTGATCCGTCGCCGGGCAATCTCGTCCGGACCCCGGCCGGTGCCGGCTCGTTTGAGGACATGGTAAGGAGACGATCCATGGCACAGGACGACAAGCAGGCGCCGATCGAGGTCGATGTCGAGGCGTTGCGCAGGCTCGAGGAAGAGACCGAGCCTGCGGTCGCGAAACAACGCAAGTCCCCGCTGAAGGACCCGGGCGCGCCCGGCGGCACGAGCGGCACCGGCGGCACCACCCATGAGCAGGACGACTGACATGACGATCCTCGCGACGCTGCGCTCGACCGACCTCACCGTCACCGTCTCCGACAAGGGCGCGGAACTGCAATCGGTGGTCGACGCGCAAGGTCGCGACTGGCTGTGGGACGGCGACGAGCGCTGGTGGAAGGGCCGAGCGCCGATCCTCTTCCCGATGGTCGGCGTGCCCAACGGCGGCGCGCATTTCGGCGGCGTGCTGTATCCGCTGCCCAAGCACGGCTTCGCGCGCGATCACGTCTTCGTGCTGGAGGCGTCGTCGGACGCCGCGGTCACCTACCGGTTCGAGGACAGCGACGCGACGCGCGCCGCCTATCCGTTCGCGTTCAATCTCGACGTCACGCACGCCCTCGACGGTGCGACGCTGACGACGACGGTGACGGTGACCAACCGCGGCGACGAGCCGATGCCGGTCGGCTTCGGCTTCCACCCGGCGCTGCGCTGGCCGCTGCCCGGCACCGGCGCTGCGTCGCGGACCGATCACATCATCCGCTTCGACGCCGCCGAACCCGAGCCGCTGCGGCTGATCGCGCCGGACGGGCTGATCGCCGCCGCGCCACGCGAGACGCCGGTCCGCGACAATGAGATCCATCTCCATGACGGGCTGTTCGACCAGGATGCGCTGGTCTGGGACGCGCCACACAGCCGCGGTCTCTATTTCGGCGTCGAGGGCAAGCCCGGCGTGCGCGTCGACTGGCCGGGAATGCCGATGCTCGGCATCTGGACCAAGCCCGGCGGCGCGGGCTTCCTGTGCATCGAGCCTTGGCACAGCCATGCCGACGAGGAAGGCTTCACCGGCGAGTTCGCCGACAAGCCCGGCGTGGTGACGCTGGATGGGGGCGAGCACCAGGTCTACGAGATGAGCCTCACCTTCGGGGTGATGGTCTGAGCGACGGACCGGTCGTGACTGCCATATTCGCCGTCGTCGCGACGCTGGCCGCCGTGCAGACCCCGGCACCGACGCCGAAGACCGCCCGGACGCCGGCCGTCCCGCCGACCGTGCGGACTGCGGCCAAGTCCGAGATGGATGTGGTCTGCCGGGACGTCGAGACGCCGGGCACGCGGCTCGGCCGGCACAAGCAGTGCATGACCCGCTGGGAGTGGCGCGAACAGGATGCGCAAATCCGCATGTCGATCCGGCTCGGTCAACTGAAGGGCTATCGGCACTAGCGGCGACGACGTTTCCCGCTGTGGGAAACGGACTTGCCAATCGCGATCCGCAGGCGTCTTTGGTGACGCTGCCGAAACGACAGCCTGTGCGTCTCCATCGATCGATCGACATTATGGAGCATTGTCATGAAAATCAGATCAGCCGCGCTCTCCGCGCTGGCTCTGGCCGGCTTCGCCGCCCCCGCGATCGCGCAGGACTCGAGCTATACGCCGGGCACCGTCTGGGAATTCAGCGACATCAAGGTCGCGCCGGGTCAGTTCGAGAACTATATCGACTGGCTGGGCGGCCGATGGCGCCAGATCCAGGAAATCGGCAAGAAGGAGGGCGCCGTGGTGTCCTACCATGTCTTCTCGGTCAACGATCCGCGCAAGGACGAGCCCGACGTGATCCTCGCGATCGAGTACAAGGATTACGGCAGCAACGCCCAGCAGCTCGCCCTGCAGAAGAAGGTCCAGGCGGCGCTGGCGATGGATCCCCACACGATGGAGAGCGCGTCCGGCCAGCGGGAGAAGCTGCGCACCGTGATCGGCGCGATGCAGTTGCAGGAACTCAAGCTCAAATAGCGCACTCGGGCGGGTCTCGCGGGGCCCGCCTCTTCTTCTGCCCCAGGTGTCGATGACGTGAGCCAGTGGGCTCGATCCGTACTCAGCACGAACGGAGCGACTTCACATCGTCACGGGCTGGCCGGCTGGCCGTCGGTTTCGCGCGCATATCGCAGCTCGACCCCGCGGAAGCTGATCGTCGCACCTGGCACGGCGACGCGATTGGTGATGCGGAATTCGAAGAAGCTCTCGTCGCGCTCGCTCGCAAAGCGCAGCGTCACGCGATGCCGGTCCTCGCCGGGAACCAGACGGACATGGGCGATCGCCACGCCGACCATGTCGCAGGCGACCTCGAGCATCAGTTCGGCCGGCACCGCGAGTGCGCCGTCGAAGAAGAATTCCGCCTCGTAGCGACCCGCCGCCAGCCGGCAGTACGGGCCCCAGACCAGACAGCCGACCGTGCCGAGATCGACCCGCAGCTCGTAGGGCGATAGCAGCGTCTGGCCCGGCGCGACCTGGAAGTCGGCGGGCGGATAGGGCCGCACCGCGCCGTCGTCGATCAGCCATTGCGGGCGCGCGATCTTCTCGACCACCAGCTCGATCTCGAAACAGCCCGAGCTGCCTTCGCGCGGGGTCGGCCGATAGTCGAACCCGGCATCGTTCTCGACGAGATGGCGGATCCGATAGCTGTTCTCGTCGAGCGCCGCCTCGAGTTCGCCGAGCAGCGAACGCGGCGTGTAGAAACGCTGATGATCGGGGTTCCAGCGCGACGGCATCGATCGCTTGCGCTCGAACAGATGCTGGTGCGGCACGACGATGACGAGGAAGCCTCCGATCCTGAGCAGGCGATGCCAGTCGCGCAGCACCGCGCGCCAGTCCGGGATGTGCTCGTAGCAGTGGCTGCTGTAGATCGCGTCCAGGCTCGCGTCCGCGAACGGGAAGTGGCGCCCGTCATAGCCCGGATAGCCGACATCGACGCCGATCGCCTGCGGGACGATCGGTACGGTGCGGTGATCGTAGCCCTTGTAGCCGACCTCCATCACCGCCGGTCCGGAGAGGTAGCGGTCGAAGAAGCCGTCGGCGATCTTCTGCGCATAGGTCTTGCCCGATTCGGTGCCGACCGCCCGGCTCGGCTCGGGCGGCGACCAGACATGCGCGCGGACGAGATC
>CAZZZX010000409.1:0-3539 GCA_964658585.1 uncultured Novosphingobium sp. | reverse complement strand
GTGTGTCATGCCCTCACCCTCCCGCCGCCCCCGGCGGCGGGCCCCTCCCTCCCCCGTGAGGGGAGAGGGCTTCAAGGACCCCGGCCGAGATGACCGAGACCGACTTCTACGAACTGCTCGAATGCGAGCGCACCGCCGACGACAAGACCATCAAGTCGTCCTATCGGCGGCTCGCGATGCAGTTCCATCCCGATCGCAATCCCGGCAATCACGAGGCCGAGGCCAAGTTCAAGGCGATCAGCGCCGCCTATGACTGCCTCAAGGATCCGCAGAAGCGCGCCGCCTACGATCGCTTCGGCCATGCCGCCTATACCCAGCAGGGCGGCGGCGCGGGCGGCGCCGGGCAGGGCTTCGAGGGCTTCTCGGACATCTTCGAGAGCGTGTTCGGCGAATTCATGGGCGGCGGCCGCCAGCAGCGCGGCGGCGGCGTGCGACGCGGTGCCGACCTGCGCTACGATCTCGAGATCACGCTCGAGGAGGCATTCGACGGCAAGACCGAGACGCTCACCGTCGATGTCGCCGCGGCGTGCGACGCCTGCGACGGCACCGGGGCCGAGCCCGGCACCCACGCCACCACCTGCCCGACCTGTGCGGGTCGGGGTCAGGTCCGCGCGCAGCAGGGCTTCTTCGTCATCGAGCGCGCCTGCCCGACCTGCCACGGCGCCGGCCGCGTCATCCAGTCGCCGTGCCGCAAGTGTCGCGGCGAGGGCCGGGTCGACAAGGAGAAGACGCTCGAGGTCAAGATCCCGGCCGGCGTCGACGAGGGCACGCGCATCCGCGTCTCCGGCGAGGGCGAGGCGGGCGGACGCGGCGCCCCGCCGGGCGACCTCTACATCTTCCTCCACGTCCGTCGGCACCAGATCTTCGAGCGCGACGGCACGACATTGGCGGCGCGCTGCCCGATCAGCTTCACCACCGCGGCGTTGGGCGGCGAGATCGAGGTGCCGGGGCTCGACGGTGCGACGATCGCGATCAAGATCCCCGTGGGCATTCAGTCAGGCAAGCAGCTGCGCCATCGCGGTGCGGGAATGCCGGTGCTCAACGGGCGCGGACGCGGCGATCTGGTGATCGAGATCGTGGTCGAGACGCCGACGCGGCTGAGCGCGCACCAGCGCGAACTGCTCGAACAGTTCCGCGAAACCGAGACCGGCGACGAGCACCCGCAGACCGCGGGTTTCTTCTCCAAGCTCAAGGGCATGTTCGAGGGCTGAGGGCGCCGGCTCCGGGCCGCGCTCAGTCGAGCGGGACGACGAACCCCGGATCGGCCTTGGCCATGGCGCGCCGGAACGCGGGACGTTCGGCGATCCGCTTCAGATAGGCGCGGATGGCGGGATAGGACGAGATGTCCCGCGGGGCGAACGCGCGCATCGTCGTCAGCGGGAAGATCGTGATGAGATCGGCGACGGTGAACTCGCCGCCCGCGAGATAGGGCGACTTGTCGAGACGCGCCTCGATCATCTCATAGGCCCGCGTCAGCCGCGCGTTGAGGTTCGCCACGATCGCAGCGTCGCGACCGTCGATCAGCCTCCCCACCATGTCGATCATCACCGCGGGCATCAGCGAGCCGTTGGCGAAGTGGAACCAGAAGAGATAATCGGCATAGCCCGGCTGGCCGGGCGCGATCGTCAGCCGGCCGCCGCCATGGGTCGCGCACAGATACTCGATGATCGCCGCCGACTCGCCGAGCACCAGATCGCCATCGGTGATGACCGGCGCGGTCCCGAACGGATGCAGCGCGCGATAATCGGCCGGTGCGAGCCTGGTCGCGGGATCGCGATCGTAGCGGACCAGCGTGTACGGAAGATCAAGTTCCTCGCACAGCCAGACGATGCGGTCGGACTGGGAGATGCCGAGATGATGGACGGTCAGCATAAGCGCGCTCCGCATATCCGGCAGGGCCGCCGGATCGATCCGCGTCCGATATCCGAGCCCCCGGCGCGCCGCAATGACGCACGATCGCGGGTCAGCGCCGCCGGCGGGGCTTTATCTTGATGCCGAACAGACCCGCGATCCCCGCCAGGCTCAGCAGCGGCGGCTTCCAGACGACGAGCGCGGCCGATCCTGTGCCCTGACGTCGTTCGCGATCGAGCCGCTCGACCGCAAGGAGCGTCAGCCGGTCGCAGCGGCGTTCCGCGGCACTGCGCGACTGGTCGATCAGCCGGTCCGAAACCATCGCGATCGCGCGGGCACCGTGATCGTGGAACAGCTTGGCGGCATCGCGCAACGCCTGCTCGCGCAGATCGCGTTCGAGCGCGGCGGGAGACGGTTCGCTTCTGCTACCCATTCGGACAGCAAGCCCCTCCCGACGTCCCGGTCAAGCTGAATCGTTACCGCTGCGAAACCGTCTCCGGCTCATGCCTTCACGTCAATCCGCGCGCCCTCGCCCGCGCGCGCGACGCCGACCATCGCGGGGCGCAGCAGCCGGTCCTTTATCATCCAGCCCGACTGCATCTCGTGGACGATCGTACCCGGCGCCTGCCCGTCCGCCGCGTCCATCTCCATGATCGCCTGGTGACGATTGGGATCGAGCGGCTGGCCGACCGAGTCGATGCGGACGATGCCGTTGCGCTGGAACACCGTCTCGAGTTCCTTGGCGGTCATCTCGATGCCGGTGACGAGCGGCTTCATCTTGTCGTCGGCGCGCAGCGTGTCGGGGATCGCGGCGAGCGCGCGCGTGAGGTTGTCCGACACCGACAGCAGATCGCGGGCGAAACCGGTGGTCGCGTAGGCGCGCGCGTCCGCGATCTCGCGCTCGGTGCGGCGGCGCAGGTTCTGCATCTCGGCCTGGACGTAGAGTGACTGCTTGCGCGCCTCGTCGAGCTCCGTGCGCAGCGCGTCGTGCTCGGCAAGCTCGGGCGCCTCCTGCGCG
This sequence comes from uncultured Novosphingobium sp., assembly GCA_964658585.1. Lineage (GTDB taxonomy): Bacteria > Pseudomonadota > Alphaproteobacteria > Sphingomonadales > Sphingomonadaceae > Solisphingomonas. The sequence goes on along the minus strand of CAZZZX010000409.1, from coordinate 670 downwards.
GTCTCGGCACGCAGCGTGTCGTCGGTCTGGGGTTCGGTCGTCGTGTCGTTCTCGTTCATGCCATCAACCTGGAAAGCGTGTGGGCCGTGAAATCCACCATGGGCACCACGCGGGCATAGTTCAACCGCGTCGGGCCGATCACGCCGACGACGCCGAGCACGCGCCCCTCGGCGCCGCGATAGGGCGCGGCCACGATCGACGAACCCGACAGCGCGAACAGCTTGTTCTCCGAACCGATGAAGATCTTGGTCGCCGAGCCGTTGCGCGCGCTGTCGAGCAGGCGCGCGATCTCTTCCTTGCCCTCAAGCTCGTCGAGCAGCTGGCGGATGCGCTCCAGATCCTCGGCGGCGGCGGGATCGATGAGGTTGGCCTGGCCGCGCACGATCAGCACCGGCCGCGCCGCGCCGTCGCTGCTCCACACCGCGAGCCCGCGGCGTACCAGCTCACCCGAGACGCGATCCAGCGCGGCGCGATCGAGCCCGATCTCGGCGGCGATCCGCGCCTGCGCCTGCGCGAGCGTCAACCCGGCGAACTCGGCAGAGATATAGTTGGCGGCCTCGATCAGCGCGGCGGCGCCGGTCCCGGGCGGCAGATCGACGACGCGGTTCTCGACGCTGCCATCGGTGCCGACCAGCACCCGCACAACCACGCGTCCCTCCAAACTCTCGCG
>CAZZZX010000408.1:0-3540 GCA_964658585.1 uncultured Novosphingobium sp. | reverse complement strand
GGCTGAAGCTGGTCGCCGGGCTGCAATCCCGGACCGTGGACATCCTCGATGTCGGGCCGCTGATCGGCTACGACCCCGACACGCTCGCCCGCAAGGGCGCGACCGCGGCGGCGACGACGCAGAGCGCCAAGGTGGATCATCCGCGTATCCTGCCCGACGCGCCGCTGCGCAGCGATTCCACCAGGCTGTTCGACGCGCGCGTGGATTATGTCGTCGGAACGATCCGGGCGCCCCACCTGCCGGTGTCGAACGTGCATTTCACGTTCGATCTCGATCACAATCTCATGAAGATCTCGCCGCTGACGATGGACGTCGCCGGCGCCGGTCATCTCGCCGCGGACATCAGCCTGAACGCCCGCGTTCCGGCCGTCGTGACCGATTACGACATCCGGTTGTCGCCGACGCCGCTCGGGACGCTGATGAAGGGCTTCGGGCTGACCGACGCCGGCACCACCGGCACGATCAAGGCGCGGATCCGGATGCGCGGCACCGGCGATTCGGTGCGCAAGTCGCTCGCCACCGCGACCGGCCGCATCGCCATCGGGCTGCCGCACGGCACCTTCATCACCAGCTATGCGCAGCTCTCCGAGTTCGACATCGGCGTGTTCCTGCAGAAGATGTTCCAGGGCAAGCTCAAGCAGCCGATCACGATCAACTGCGGGCTGATCGCCTTCACCGTCAACGACGGCATCGCGCGTACCGACCCGGTGTTGATCGACACCGACAAGAACGTGATGACCGCGAACGGCGGCTTTTCGTTCAAGGACGAGAGCCTCAACATCGAGTTCCGCTCGCGCGGCAAGAAGTTCTCGGCCTTTTCGGGCCAGTCGCCCGTCGGCATCGGCGGCTATTTCGCCGCGCCCAAGCTCCAGATTGTCAGCGCGCAGCTGGTCGAGCGCGTGGGCGCCGCGGTCGCGCTCGGCGTCGTCGCCTCGCCGATCGCCCCCGTGCTCGCCTTCATCGACCTCGGCCGCACGCCCGACACATCCTGCGGCCCGGTGCTGGCCGGCGCGACGGCGGCGGCACAGCACACCGAGAAGGGCGGCGCGGTCAAGGGGCTGGGCGACAAGGCCGAGAACAAGGACAAAGCCGCGCAACCGAAGAAGAAGTTTCTGGGGATCTTCTGACGGTCTGCGGAATGACTGGGATTGGTGGAGGCTGTGTGGAAACGCAGTTTCGACGACACGCGGCGAAAGATTGATTTACAATCACTGCCGAATCCATTCAATTCCAAGGCAGCAAGCATCCATCCGATTCCGATATTGCTCGTTTCGGTCGCGACGAGGCGTTTTCACACAGCCTCGGTGGATTGCCGCCTGTCGCCTTTTGGATGACGACATGGGGACAGCCGCCGTCGCGGATGTTGCGTCCGCCAGCGTATGCCTGTCTATTGAAGGGCCACCTTGTAAGCGAGAGCATGACCGATGCTGAGCGCTCTCCTTTTGTTGATCGAGGCACCGCCGACGATCGCTCAGGCATTGGAAAACGCGCTTAAGAAGCCGTGTGTCGCCTCGTCGGTGAACGAAATTACCGTGTGCGGTAAAACCGTCACAGGTGTTAGGAGCCGATACCGGCTGCCTTACGAAGATCGTGGTTTCGATCCGGACGGCTCCATCGATAGCGTATCTCGGGAACGCGAGAGGCTAATCAACGGGGACGGGGCTTCGCAGGATTTGACAATGGGATCATGTAGCGCGGTTGGCGCAAGTGGTTTCACAGGTTGCATGATCCGCGATTGGAGAAAAAAGGCCCAGATGCACGGACGCTACTGAATGCTCGAACCCGGCCGCTCGCCCACTTTGTATGCGGCAGCTTCCAGGCGGCGACGTAGACGACCCGAATGACCGAGAAGGGGCGAAAACCGTCATCGCGACGAGCGTAGCAACGAGGCGATCCAGCGTCCGGCGCACACTCTGGATTGCTTCGCCTTGCTCGCAGTGACGGCGCTTCCGGATGATACGCTCGATCTTCGCATCATGTCCCTGCAGGAGCCCGGCACCGGATGCAGAGCGTCAATCAATTCTAGTCCAACAGAGCCGCGACTCGGCCTTCGTGTCGTCGTCGCAGCGCGTTCGCGGTGCGCGACCGATTGCAGCGACTGTAACCGGTCGTTCGTGCGCCTTCGCGTGCGCACTACGATTGCGCCCGGCCAGCATCGCCGCGACGCATCATGCCTGAAAGGCTAGTGCCATGACCCCAGACCGGCCGCGACCCCATCCCGACCCTGTCAACTTCGTCGACGTCGGTCGCCGCCGTTCAGCCCTCGAGCAGTTCGAGGATCGGCTCCATCAGCCGCGCGTCGCCGACCGCCACCACGCGCCCGTCGCTGTCCGCGTCCAGCGGCCGGCCGCGCCAGTCGCGCATCATCCCGCCCGCGCCCTCGACCACCGGGACCAGCGCGGCGAAGTCGTGGAGCTTGAGATTGGCCTCGATCACCGCGTCGAGCTGGCCGAGCGCGAGCAGCCCGTAATTGTAGCAGTCGCCCCCCCAGATCGCATCGCGCGCCTGTCCCACGACGCGCGCATAGGCGGCCTGCTGATCGCCCGAGAAGGCGGCGGGCGCGGTCGAGGCGAGGTGCGCGTCGGCGAGCGTCGTGCAGCGCCGCACCCCGGCAATGCTCGCGTTGAAGCGGGTCGGGCGGCCGACTGCTCCGGTCCAGCGCTCGGCAAGAATCGGCTGGTCGATCACGCCGAGCACCGGGGTGCCCGCCTCGACCAGCGCGATCAGCGTGCCGAAGATCGGCCGCCCGGTGACGAAGGCGCGCGTCCCGTCGATCGGATCGAGCACCCAGACCCGCGGCGCATCGCCGCGCTCGACGCCGTATTCCTCGCCACGGATGCCGTCGCCGGGGCGCTGCTCGGCGATCAGCCGGCGCATCGCCGCCTCCGCCTCGCGGTCGGCGAGCGTCACCGGCGACTGGTCGGGCTTCTGCTCCATCCCGAACGCGGCGCGGAAATAAGGCCGGACCACCGCGCCTGCGGCATCGGCGAGCGCATGGGCGAACAGGATGTCGTCGTCGGTCATGGCGTTCACTCCTGCGGCCCGGGCCGCCCCCTTAAGCAGGATCGATCCGCGCTGAACAGTCACGGCTTGCCACCCGTCCGCCGCACCGCCAGACCGCGCCGAGACCGGACAGGAGGCCGACCCGAATGAGCCATGCCCTCATCCCGCTGCTGCGCTATGCCGATGCGCCCGAGGCGATCCTGTTCCTGTGCGACGCGTTCGGTTTCCTGCCGCACGCGATCCATACCGACGAGGAGGATCAGCGCATCATCCACCACGCGCAGCTCGTGCTCGACGGCAACATGGTGATGCTCGGCTCGGCGCTTCCCGGCGAGACCCAGGCGCGCTACGGCTGGCTGACGCCTGCCGAGGCGGGCGGCATCACCATGGCGGTCTATGCGGCGATCGAAGACGTCGACGCGCATCACGCGACCGCACTGGCCGCGGGCGCCGAGATCGTCACCCCGCCCCATGACAATGACGGCTATCCGGGCCGCGAATACACCGCCCGCGATCCCGAAGGGAACGTCTGGAGCT
>CAZZZX010000407.1:0-3561 GCA_964658585.1 uncultured Novosphingobium sp. | reverse complement strand
CGAGGAACAGCAACCAGCACAGCGGCGGCAACGAGCCGGTCACCGCGGCGAACGGCACGATCAGCTTGGCGGGCACCTGATTGAACGACAGCCCGACCTCGAACCGGTCGGGCGCGACCTTGAGCTCCCAGAAGCGGTTCTGGATGACGATCGTCATCTCGTCGGGAAAGCGCTGGGTGAGGTGCAGCGGAATGTCGACGCCGGGCGCATGGGTCTTGAAAGTGATGTAGAAATGATGCTCGCCGGGCAGGCCGCCGCCACGCTCGACCTCGCCGAGCACGCGGCCGACCACGGCACGCAACGCCTCCTGGACGATCTCGTCATAGGGAATCAGGCTGTCGGGCGCGGCCGTATCGCTCATGCCCCGCTAACTGAACGTGGGGGCGGCGACGGTCAAGCCGTTGCGCCGCGCCGCAGCGTCGCTAAGAGGCGCGCAAGATTGAGGGACCCGCCATGCGCCGCGCCAGCATCCGCCGCGACACTACCGAAACCAGGATTGCGGTCGACCTGAACGTCGACGGCAGCGGCGCCTATCGCGTCGCGACGGGCATCGGCTTCCTCGACCACATGATCGAACAGCTCGCGCGCCACTCGCTGATCGATCTCGACGTGAGCGTGCAGGGCGACCTGCATATCGACCAGCACCACACGGTCGAGGATTCGGCGCTCGCCATCGGTGCGGCGCTCGCCCAGGCGCTGGGCGACAAGCGCGGCATCCGGCGCTACGGCGACGCGCTGTCGCCGATGGACGAGACGCTGACCCGGGTCGCGCTCGACATTTCGGGGCGGCCCTGGCTGGTGTGGAAGACCGCGTTCAGCCAGAAGCGGCTCGGCGAGATGGACACCGAACTGTTCGAGCACTGGTTCCACTCGTTCGCGCAGGCCGCGGGCATCACGCTCCACGTCGAGACGCTGCACGGCCAGAACAACCACCATATCGCCGAGAGCGCTTTCAAGGGGCTGGCGCGCGCGCTGCGTACCGCGGTCGAGATCGATCCGCGCAAGGCCGACGCGATCCCGAGCACCAAGGGCACCCTGTGACGCTTGCCCTGATCGATTACGGCGCGGGCAACCTGCGCTCGGTCGCGAATGCATTGGCGGCGTCGGGGGCGACGGATGTCCGCGTCACCGACGATCCGGCGGTGGTCGGCACGGCGGAGCGCATCGTGCTGCCGGGCGTCGGGGCGTTCGGAGCGTGCATGGCGGCGCTGTCCGCGCTGCCCGGCATGGTCGAGGCGCTCGACCGGCGTGTGCGCCACGACGCGGTGCCGTTCCTCGGCATCTGCGTCGGGATGCAGCTGATGGCGGATGCCGGCGAGGAGATGGGCACGCACGGCGGGCTCGGCTGGATCGGCGGCACCGTCCGCGCGCTCGCCCCGATGCCCGATCTGCGCATCCCGCACATGGGCTGGAACGATGTCACGCCCGTGACACCGCACCCGCTGGTCGAGCCCGGCGAGGCGTATTTCCTGCACAGCTACGCCTTCGATGTCGCCGATCCGGCCGAGCGGCTCGCCGCGACCGATCATGGCGGTGCCGTGACTGCCGCGATCGGCCGCGACAACCTGATCGGCGTGCAGTTCCACCCCGAGAAGAGCCAGGACTATGGGCTGGCGTTCCTGCGGCGCTTCCTGGCGTGGCGGCGATGATCGTCTTCCCCGCGATCGATCTCAAGGGCGGTCAGGTCGTCCGCCTCGCCGAGGGCGATATGGCGCGCGCCACCGTCTATGGCGACGATCCCGCCGCACAGGCGCGGCTATTCGCCCAGGCGGGCGCGTCGCATCTCCATGTCGTCGATCTCGACGGTGCCTTCGCGGGGCGTGCGGTGAACGCGCGTGCGGTCGAGGCGATCGTCGCGGCGTTTCCCGGCAAGGTTCAGCTCGGCGGCGGGATCCGCGACCGCGCGGCGATCGAGCGCTGGCTGGCGCTCGGCGTCGATCGCATCGTCATCGGCACCGCGGCGCTCGATCACCCCGCGCTCGTCCGCGAAGCCGCCGCCGCGCTGCCCGGCCGCATCGTCGTCGCGGTCGATGCGCGCGACGGCTTCGTCGCCACCAAGGGCTGGGCGGACGTGTCGGAGGTCCGCGTCGTCGATCTCGCCGCGCGCTTCGCCGATGCCGGCGTCGCCGCGCTGCTGTTCACCGATGTCGGCCGCGACGGGTTGCTCAAGGGGTGCAACGTCGCCGCCACGCGGGCGCTCGCCGACGCCACCGTGATCCCGGTGATCGCGAGCGGCGGCGTCGCGGGGATCGAGGACATCGAGGCGCTGATGCGCGCCACCGCCGATCTGTCGGGCGGCGGGATCGAGGGCGTCATCACCGGGCGCGCCCTCTACGACGGGCGGCTCGATCTCGCGCAGGCGCTGCGGGTGGCGGCGGGATGACGGTCCGCGTCCGCGTCATCCCGTGCCTCGACGTCGCGGGCGGGCGCGTGGTCAAGGGCGTCAATTTCGTCGATCTCGCCGATGCCGGCGATCCGGTCGAGCAGGCGCGGATCTACGACGCCGCCCATGCCGACGAGCTCTGCTTCCTCGACATCACCGCCACCCACGAGCGTCGCGGCACGATCCTCGAGGTCGTCGCACGTACCGCCGCGGTGTGCTTCATGCCGCTGACCGTCGGCGGCGGGGTGCGCTCGGCGGACGATGCGCGCGCGCTGCTGCTGGCAGGCGCCGACAAGGTCGCGGTCAATTCGGCCGCGGTGGCGCGACCCGCGCTGGTCGGCGAGATGGCCGAGCGGTTCGGCGCGCAGTGCGTGGTCGGCGCGATTGATGCGCGCCGCACCGCACCCGGCCGCTGGGAGGTCTTCACCCATGGCGGTCGCACGCCGACGGGTGTCGACGCGGTGGACCATGCGCGCGATCTCGCGGCTCGCGGTGCGGGCGAATTGCTCGTCACCTCGATGGACCGTGACGGCACCCGCGACGGCTACGACCTCGCGCTGACCCGCGCGATCGCCGACGCGGTCGGCGTGCCGGTGATCGCGAGCGGCGGCGTCGGCTCGCTCGACGATCTCGTCGCGGGCGTGCGCGACGGTCATGCGTCCGCTGTATTGGCCGCCTCGATCTTCCATTTCGGGCAGCACAGCGTGGCGCAGGCGCACGCCGCGCTCGCCGCCGCGGGGCTTCCCGTCCGCGCCTGACCCACTTCGGTACGGACCGCGCAACAAAACGCTTACCCGGGGTCGCGATGCCGCCTAGGCAATGGCGGTTCGCAAGTGAGCAGCACGGGATCACGACAATGACCGCTGGTAAGTTCCTCATCGCCGCCGCGCTGGTCGCCTCGACCGCTCCTGCCTTCGCGCACCGCATCGGCCCGGTCTCGGCACCGCCCGCCTCGACGCCGACCCCGGTGCCCGAGCCCGGCGACGCCGGCCTGTTCCTGCTCGGCGCGGTCGGTGTCGCGGCGGGCCGCTGGATGCACGCCCGGCGCGCGCGCAAGCAGAAGGCGGACCAGGCGGGCGAGTGATCCGCCCTGCCGGGCCGCACTGCCCGGCGGCGGTTGACCGGTAACGCCGGGCGGCGCAAGGACGCCGCCTGATGACCGATACGTTGACCCGCCT
>CAZZZX010000406.1:0-3565 GCA_964658585.1 uncultured Novosphingobium sp. | reverse complement strand
ATTCGTTCAAAACTTCAACGCTATAAAGTATTTCTTCTTCAGATGCAGCCCTGCGTGCGATTGGAGCTGAGCTGGTTGCCGAGATCGAACGGCGCGAGCGCGTCCTCGATCCGCGCCGCGGCGACATCGGCGGCGGTCCGGTCCTGCACCGTCGAGAGTATCAGCGCGATGATGCCCTTGGTGATCGCGGCGTTCGAGTCGGCGAGGAAATGGAGCCGCCCGTCATGCTCGGTCGGATAGACCCAGACCGACGCGGAACAGCCCCGGACCAGCGTGGCGTCGGTCTTGAGCGCGTCCGGCATCGGCTCCAGCGCGCGACCCAGGTCGATGAGCAGGCGGTAGCGATCGTCACCGTCGAGAAACTCGTATTCGTCGCGGATATCGTCGAGCGTCGGCATGGCGCGGCGATTAGCAGGGTCGACGGGCGCGTCCCAGCCCCGTCTTGGCGTCGCCGGCGATCAGACGTCGATCCCCGCCGCGATCGCCTCGAGCTTGCGGATGCGCTCGCGCAGATCGGCCAGTTCGATGCGCGCGCCGGTCGGCGATGGCGATGCGCCGTGCTGGGGCGCGAGACGGTTGCGCTCGAGGTCGAGCCAGCCCTGCCAGCCGCGCAGGCCGCCCGCGACCAGCATGGCGAGGCCGAGCAGCGCGGCGGCGGACACGATGATGATGGAAACGGAGTCGGTCATGTCTTCGCTCCTCGTTTCAGGGGCGCGGCGGCTCAGGGCCGGTCGCGCAGCGCCTCGATCTCGCGGTCGAGCGCGTTCGATCCGTCGGTGGCGATCCGCTCGAGCGTGGCGACACGCTGCTTGAGCGCCCGGATCTCCGTTTGCAGCGCCGCGGTCTCGCCGCGCGCCGCGCCGCCGTCGCGGAAGCCGCCGTCGGTCTCGTCGCGGCGATATTTCGCCTTGAGGACGCTGGCGATCATCACGATCGCGACGATCAGTACGACCATATGGGTCATCGCTCGGGATCCCTCAGTTGAGCGGCTGGTCACGCAGCCGGTCGATCTCGTCGGCGAGGTTTGCCGAGCGATCGGTGAGGATGCGCTCGAGCACGGCGACGCGCTGCTCGAGCCGTTCGGTCTTGGCGGCGTATTGCGCGGCCTTCTCGACGACGTCGCGCGAGGCGACGTCGATCTGGCGTTCCTTGACGCGCAGCCACATCTTGAAGCCGCCCATGCAGATCGCCGCCAGCGGGATCAGCACCCAGATCGTCGATGCGTCCATATCCGTGTTCCTCTCCGTTCGCGCTGGTCAGCGCAGGCTGTCGATCTCGTCGGCGAGCCGGCGGTTGTTGCTGGTATAATAGGCCTCGAGGTCCGACAGGCGGCGATCGATGTCGCGGAACGACGAGCGCACGTCGCGCACCGAATTGCCCGGCCGGGTCCGGACGCCCGCCCAGAACTTGGCGTCCTCGGGGCGGACATAGTCGAGCTCGGCGGGCTTGTCGTTGGCCGCCCAGGCGGTGATCCAGTAGGCGATCAGCGTCCATGGAAAACCGCCGATGATGGTCAGCAGCACCATGCCGACACGCACCAGCGTGACGTCGATCCCGGTATAGTCGGCGAGCCCCGAGCAGACGCCCAGCCATTTGGCATTGCGCTTGTCGAGATAGAATTTCGTACGGCGGGCGGCCATTGTCTGTCTCCCTTCAATCTTGTCGTTGCGGTCAGGCGTTGCCCGGCCATTGGCTTTCGGGGGGCACCGCGCGACTGGTCCGCTCGGTGCCGGGGCGCCAGTTGGGATTGTCCGCGGCGACGATGCGCTCGATCGTGCCGAGACGCTCGTCGAGCCGGCGCGCCATCTCGTGCATGTCGTCGAGCAGGCGCTCGTCCTCCATCGACAGCCCGCGCGCGCGTCGCCACTGGGTGACGTAGTGCAGGATCAGCCAGGGCAGGCCGATGAAGATGCAGCTGATCGCCAGGACGCCTTCGATGTCCATTTCAGGCCTCCCGGGTCGCCATCCGCGCCTTCAGCGCCTCGAGCTCGGCATCGATCTTGTCGGAAGTGCGCAGTTCGGCGATCTCCTCGTCGAGCGTCTTTTCCGCGGCGCCCATGCCGGCGGCGTCGGCGCGGCCTTCGGCAAGGTCGACGCGGCGCTCCAGCGTCTCGAACCGCGCGAACGCGTCGTCGATCTTGGGACCGTTGGTCATCTCGCGCAGCCTGGCACGATTGTGCGCGCTTTCCAGCCGGGCGACGATCGAGTTCTGCCGGGCCCGCGCCTCGCGCAGCTTGTTCTGGAGCTTGCCGATATCCTCCTCGGACGCCTTGAGCGCGTCGTCGAGTACCGCGATCTCCTCCTTGAGGCGATCGGCCATGTCGGCGGCCTTGTTCTTCTCGACCAGCGCCGCCTTGGCGAGATCGTCGCGGCCCTTGGAAAGCGCGAGTTCCGCCTTCTCGGTCCAGTTGGTCTGCAGGCCGTCGAGCTTGGTGATATGGCGGCGCATCTCCTTCTGGTCGGCGATGGTGCGCGCGGCGGATGCGCGGACCTCGATCAGCGTCTCCTCCATCTCCATGATGATCATGCGGATCATCTTGGCGGGATCCTCGGCGCGATCGAGCAAATCGGTCACGTTGGCGGCGATGATGTCTCGGGTGCGGGAGAAAATTCCCATCGGTGATACTCCTGTCGAACTGGTCTCGCTGACCGCGCTTGGCGGTGACCTCACCGATAGAGCAGGAAGCGTGCCAGTCGGGAAAGCCCGGAAATCCGGGACGCAACGCTGCAACGATCGCGAAAAACGCCAACGAGACTTGCCAAGGTTTGGGAAAATGTCCCAACATCTTCACATGGACCGCGATACCAAGTTCGTCGGCGAATCGACCGCCTTCCTCGATGCGGTGGAGCGCGCCAGCCGCGCGGCCGCGCTCAACCGGCCGGTGCTGGTCATCGGCGAACGTGGCACCGGCAAGGAACTGATCGCCGAGCGGCTGCATCGTCTGTCGGCGCGCTGGTCCGGGCCCTATGTGGTGCTCAACTGCGCCGCACTGCCCGAGACGCTGATCGAGGCCGAGCTGTTCGGGCACGAGGCGGGCGCCTTCACCGGCGCGACCAAGGCGCGGCAGGGCCGGTTCGAGGAGGCGCATGGCGGCACGCTGTTCCTCGACGAACTCGCCACATTGTCGTCGGGTGCGCAGGAGCGGCTGCTGCGCGCGGTCGAATATGGCGAGGTGACGCGGATCGGCTCGTCGCGCGCGATGCGCGTCGACGTGCGCATCGTCGCGGCGACCAACGAGCATCTGCCCGGGCTTGTCGAGGAAGGCCGCTTCCGCGCCGATCTGCTCGACCGGCTGTCGTTCGAGGTCATCACGCTGCCGCCGCTGCGGATGCGCGACGGCGACGTGCCGGTGCTCGCCGAGCATTTCGCGCGGCGGATGGCGTCCGAGCTCGAATGGCCGCGCTGGCCGGGCTTCGGCCCGCAGGCGGTGGCGGCGCTCGCGTCGTACGACTGGCCGGGCAATGTCCGCGAGCTGCGCAACGTGGTGGAGCGCGCAGTCTATCGCTGGGACGAGCCCACGCGTGCGGTCGATGCGATCGAGTTCGATCCGTTCGCCTCGCCGTG
>CAZZZX010000405.1:0-3571 GCA_964658585.1 uncultured Novosphingobium sp. | reverse complement strand
GCCCTGCCCGCCTTCGCCGCGCAGACGTCGCCTCCGGTCGCCCGCGCGCCGGTGTCGATGGCGGGAACGCGCGCCGAGACGCCGATCCATCAACGGACCGGGATCGCCACCGGCGACGTGATCGAAGGCCCCGCGCTGATCGTCGATGCCAATGCGACCACCGTGGTCGAGCCCGGCTGGCGCGCCACCGCCGACACGCTCGGCAACCTCATCCTCACGCGCGCCGCGCCGCCCGCGGAGCGACATCGCGACGACCTCGCCGCCGATCCGGTACGGCTGGAAATCTTCTCGGGCCTGTTCATGGCGATCGCCGAGGAGATGGGCGCGGCGCTCCAGCACGCCGCCTCTTCGGTCAACATCCGCGAGCGGCTCGATTTCTCGTGCGCGCTGTTCGACCATGACGGCAACCTCATCGCCAACGCGCCGCATATCCCGGTGCATCTGGGCTCGATGGGCGAAAGCATCCGCACGATCCTCGCGCGCCGGGGCGCCAATGCGGACGCGCGCGGCATCCGGCACGGCGACGTCTATGCGCTCAATGCACCCTATGACGGCGGCACGCACCTGCCCGACATCACCGTCGTCATGCCGGTGTTCGTGGACGGAGATGCGCCATCCTTCTTCGTCGCGGCGCGCGGGCATCATGCCGATGTCGGCGGGATCAGCCCGGGATCGATGCCGCCCGACAGCCGCACGATCGAGGAGGAAGGCGTCGTGGTCGACAACCTGCTGCTCGTCGAGGACGGTCGGCTGCGCGAGGCCGAACTGCGCGCGCTGATGATGTCGGGCCGCTACCCGTCGCGCGCGATCGACATGAACGTCGCCGATCTCAAGGCGCAGATCGCGGCGTGCGCACGCGGTGCGGACGGGCTTGCGCGCCTGTGCGCCGAACAGGGCACGGCGACGGTCGCCGCCTATATGCGCCACGTCCGCGCCTATTCGGAGGCTGCTGTCCGCAGCCTGATCGGCAGGCTCGATGACGGTGCCTTCGCCTGCGCGATGGACACCGGCGCGACCATCCGGGTGGCGATCACGATCGATCGCGCGGCGGGCGGCGCGACGATCGACTTCACCGGCACCAGCGCGCAGCAGCCGAGCAACTTCAACGCGCCGCGATCGGTGGTGCGCGCGGCCGTGCTGTATGTCGTGCGCACGCTGCTCGACGAGCCCGTGCCGATGAACGATGGCTGCCTCGCCCCGGTCGAGATCGTCATTCCCGAGGGATCGATGCTCGATCCGCGCCATCCCGCCGCGGTGGTCGCGGGCAATGTCGAGGTCAGTCAAGCGGTGACCGACGCGCTGTTCGGGGCGTTCGGCGCGATGGCCGCGAGCCAGGGGACGATGAACAACTTCACCTTCGGCGACGAGACGCGGCAATATTACGAGACGATCGCGGGCGGATCGGGCGCCGGCCCCGGCTTCGACGGTACCCTGGTCGTCCAGACGCACATGACCAACAGCCGGATGACCGATCCCGAGATCCTCGAGACGCGCTTTCCGGTGCTGGTCGAGGCGTTCGCGATCCGGCTCGGATCGGGCGGTGCCGGCGCGTATCGCGGCGGCGACGGCGCGATCCGTCGCATCCGCTTCCGCGAGGCAATGCGCGCCGCGATCCTGTCCGGGCGCCGGCGGATCGCACCGTTCGGGCTGGCGGGCGGTGCGGACGGCGCGCCCGGCGCCAATCGCATCGAACGCGCGGACGGCATCGTCGAGACGCTGGCCGCGACCGCGTCGGTCGAGATGCGGGCGGGCGACGTGTTCGTCATCGAGACGCCGGGCGGCGGCGGCTATGGCGTGCCGCGCTGATGCTGGTGCTCGCGGGCATCGCCGTGATCGTCGCGGGGTTCCTGCTGCGCTTCAACCCGCTCGCGGTGACCGCAGTCGCCGCGCTGGCGACGGGGCTCGCCGCGGGCCTCGATCCGCTCGCGGTGATCGCGGCGCTGGGCAAGGCGTTCAACCAGAACCGCTACGTCACGCTGATCTATCTGGTGCTGCCCGTGATCGGGCTGCTCGAGGCGCACGGACTGCAAGAACGCGCCCGCGCGCTGATCGCGGCGATGCGCGGGGCGACCCCGGCGCGACTGCTGACGCTCTATCTGCTCGCACGCCAGCTCACCGCCGCGCTCGGCCTGACCTCGATCGCGGGCCATCCCCAGACGGTGCGGCCTCTGCTCGCGCCGATGGCGATCGAGGCGGCAGGCACCGACGATGACGGCCGCGTCCCCGCGATGGCCGCAGCGACCGACAATATCGGCGTGTTCTTCGGCGAGGACATCTTCATCGCGCTCGGATCGATCCTGCTGATGAAGGGTGTGCTGGATGGCTATGGGATCGCGCTGACGCCGTTCGCGCTCTCGGTCTGGGCGATCCCGACGGCGGTGGCCGCGTTCGTGGTGCATGGCGTGCGGCTGTGGCTGTTCGGGCGGCGCTATCGGTGATCGGGCTCGGCGTCGTCTATGCGATCGCGGGTGGCACGTTCGCGCTCTATGCGGCGCTCGGCTTTGCGGACCGGCGGTTCGGCAACGGCGTGTTCTGGGGGCTGCTCGCGCTGAGCTTCCTCGCGGGCGATCGGCTCGGCGATCTCGCCAACGGCGCGCTGGCACTGACCCTCGCCGCACTCGCCGGGCTGAAGCTGGTCCGTGCCCCCGCCCCCGCGCGCGACGACGCCGCGCGCGCGGCCGAGGCGGCGCGACACGGCAACCGACTATTCATTCCCGCGCTGATCGTTCCGTTCTGCGCGGTCGGCGGCACGCTTGCGTTCAAGGCGATGCCCGCGCTGGTCGACGCCAAGCAGGCGACACTGGTCGCGCTGACGATGGGCGCGATCGTCGCCCTGGCGCTCTGCTATGTCTGGCTCAGGCCACGCCCCCTCGCACCGTTCGCGGCGGGGCTGCAGCTGATGGATTCGATCGGCTGGGCGGCGCTGATGCCGCAGATGCTCGCCAGCCTGGGCGCGGTGTTCGCGCTCGCCGGCGTCGGCGAGGCGGTCGGGCGGATCATGGGGAGCGCGATCCCCCCGGGCAGCCTGATCGGCGCTGTCGCCGCCTATGCGATCGGCATGGCGGCGTTCACGATGGTGACGGGCAATGCGTTCGCCGCCTTCCCGGTGATGACCGCGGCGATCGGCGTGCCGCTGCTGATCCACCTCCATGACGGCAATCCCGCACCGATCGCCGCGATCGGAATGCTCGCCGGCTTCTGCGGTACGCTGCTGACGCCGATGGCGGCGAACTTCAACCTCGTCCCCGCCGCATTGCTGAACCTGCGCGACCGCTACGGCGTGATCCGCGCGCAGGCGCCGACCGCGCTGATCCTGTTCGCGATCCAGGTCGTGCTGCTCTATGCGCTCGCCTTCCGATGACGATCGACCGCGCCACCGCCCGCCGCTTCGCAGCGCTGACGCTCGGCCATGTCGGGCGCGAATATCCCAATCTGCTGGTGCACATGATGCGCGGGCCGGACGATTGGGGTGTGCCCGCCACACTGCACCCGATCTTCCATGGCAGTCTCGACTGGCATAGCTGCGTGCATGGCTGGTGGCAGCTGCTGACGCTGGCCCGCCTGCATCCCG
>CAZZZX010000404.1:0-3575 GCA_964658585.1 uncultured Novosphingobium sp. | reverse complement strand
GACATGATCGTCGTGCATCCGATACAAGACCTCGCGGCCCAGACCTTCGGGACCGTGCTCCATGATCGCGCCATTCGCCTCCGTCACAGCGTCTGCCCGTCGTCGATCGTGAATGCCGCGCCGGTCACGGCGCGCGACTCGTCCGAGGCGAGATAAAGCAATGTGGGAAGGAGGTCTTCCGCGGCCATGAGCCGCCGTCGTGGGAAGCGTTCGGTAAAGCGAGCGCCCGCAGCGGAGTCGAAAAACCCGGCGTTGAGCTCGGTCGCGATATAGCCGGGTAGAAGCATGTTGATGTTGATCCCCCGCCGCGCCCACTCGCGCGCCAGCACCCGGCCCATCTGTAACACTGCCGCCTTGCTCGCCGAATAGGCCGCGAGGCCGGGCGACACGTGCGTCGCGGTAATCGACGAGACGATCACGATCCGGCCATGCCGACGGGTATCGCTGCCCGCCGCCATCAGGCGCCGCGCACCTTCGCGGACCGTGAGGAAGACGCCGCGCAGATTGATCGCCATCACCTGCTCGAACTCGTCGACGGAGAGATCGAGCGCAGAACCCTCCGCGTTGACGCCCGCGTTGGCGATCACGGTGTCGATCGGGCCGAACGCGCGTTCGCCGGCGTCGTAGGCGGCGATCGTGGAGCTTTCGTCGGCGACATCCATCGGAACCGCGATCGCCGTGCCGCCCGCCGCGGCGATATCGACGCGCACCCGATCGAGCAGATCGATCCGCCGTGCCGCGAGCACGACTCTCGCGCCGCTCCGTGCCAGAGCGTGCGCGAAGACGACCCCCAGCCCCGACGACGCGCCCGTCACCAGCACCGTTCGTCCGCTCAGATCGACCTGGTACCCCGCCATTTCCGACTCCGCCGTCGACACCGCTTAGCGAGCGCGCGGCATCGGGGCCCTTGGCACTTTTGCTGATGTCGTCGCGCGGATCTCGCGCCTAGGCTTTGCCGGCACGATAGGAGCGAAGCGAATGGACCTGGGATTGAGGGGTCGCAAGGTCATCATCAACGGCGGCGCGCGCGGCCTCGGGCTGGCCGCGCTCGAGCTGTTCGTCGCCGAAGGTTGCGATGTCGCCTTCTTCGGTCGCGATCCCGCCAAAGTCGCGGCCGCCAAGGACAAACTGGCGGCGGGCGGGACCAGGGTGATCGGCGAGGCGTTCGACATGACTGCCGATCATCAGGCCTATCGCGACTGGCTGACCAGGGCGGCGGACGACCTGGGTGGCTGCGACATCTTCATCCACAACGCCTCGTCGTCGGGTGCCGGCAAGACCGGCGACTGGCAGGTGACGTTCGATCTCGACATGATGGGCGCGGTCGGGGGCGTCGAGGCACTGACCCCGGCGCTGGCCGCGTCGGGCAGCGGATCGATCGTGCTGATGTCGTCGACCGCCGCGGTCGAGACGTTCGTCGCGCCGCAGGCGTTCAACGCGATCAAGGCGGCGATCATCACCTACGGATCGCAGCTGTCGCAGGCGCTGGCGGGCCAGGGCATCCGCGTCAACTGCGTGTCGCCCGGTCCGATCGAGTATCCCGGCGGCAATTGGGAAATGATCAAGGGCGCGATGCCCGACTTCTACAACGGCACGAAGGCGGCGATGCCGATGGGCCGGTTGGGCCGGCCCGATGAGGTTGCCAGGGCGGTGGTGTTCCTCGCCAGCCCGGCGGCCTCCTACGTCAGCGGTACCAACCTGGTGATCGACGGCGCCTTCACCAAGCGCGTGCAATTCTGATGCGGTTGCACAGCTCGATCGGTCCGAATCCCCGGGTGGTCACGCTGTTCCTCGCCGAGAAGGGCGTTTCGGTGGAGACCGTCGCGATCGACATCATGAAGGGCGAGAACCGCGCGGCACCCTATCTCGCCAAGAACCCAACGGGCGGCACGCCGATGCTCGAACTCGACGACGGCACGGCGATCTCGGAGAGCATCGCGATCTGCGAATTTCTTGAGGAGCTGCATCCGGCCCCGGCGTTGATCGGCGCGACCCCCGAGGCGCGCGCCGAGACGCGGATGTGGGTGCGGCGGATCGATCTCGGCTATGTCCAGCCGTCGGTTCACGGCTTTCGCGGCGCCGAGGGGCTACCACTCTTCCGGTCGCGGGTGCGCTGCGTGCCCGAAGGCGCATCGGGGATGAAGGCGGTCGCGCAGGACGGCCTCGCGACGATCGACGCGCAGCTCGCCAAAGGCCCCTTCGTCTGCGGCGCGCGGCTGACGCTGGCCGATCTGCTGCTGTTCGCGTTCGTCGAATTCGGCGCCCAGGTCGGCCAGCCGGCGGACCCTTCGCTCACCCATCTCGCCGAATGGCGCGCACGGATGGCCGAGCGCCCCAGCGCCGCTGCCTGATCTTACCGGAGAGACGCTTTGGCCGATCGCGAAATTCTTCTCGACATCTATACTCGCACGATGCGCGCCGCGCGATCGGACGAGAAATTCCGTTCGCTGCTGATGACCGGCAAGCTGGCGGTGCTCTATTACACCTATCGCGGACAGGAATTGACGACCGCCGCGATGATGGCCGCGCTGGAGCCGAACGACTATCTGGTCACCACCTATCGCGGACAGCACGACCAGATCGCGAAGGGCGTGCCGTTCGACAAGCTCTATGCCGAGATCGCCGGAAAGGCGACCGGTACGTGCAAGGGCAAGGGCGGATCGATGCACATCACGCACCCGGAGACGGGCGTGATGGTGACGACAGGCGTGGTCGGATCGGGGCTCCCGATCGCCAATGGCCTCGCGCTCGCCTCGCAGAACCGCGGCGACAGTCGCGTGACGGTCACCTGCTTCGGCGACGGCGCGACCAATATCGGCGCGTTCCACGAGTCGCTCAACATGGCGCAGCTCTGGAAGCTGCCGGTGATCTTCTTCTGCCAGAACAACCGCTATGGCGAGCACACCGCCTTTGCCGACCATACCAAGGCCGAATCGATCGCCGCGCGCGCGGTAGCCTATGGGATGAAGGCGGTGACGGTCGACGGCAACGATGCCGAGGCGATGTACGCGGTCGCGCGGGAAGCGGTCGACCGCGCACGGGCGGGCGACGGGCCGACGCTGATCGAGGCGATGTGCTATCGGATGCTCGGGCACTTCTTCGGCGCGGACTTCTCCTACATGCCGAAGGAGCATCTCGCCGAGATGGCGGCCGCCGATCCGCTGCCGCGTCTCAGGACGCTGATGCTCGAGCGCCAGTTCACCGAGGCAGAACTCGACGGGATCGTGGCCGGTATCGACGCCGAGCTGGAGGCGGCGGCCCAATTCGCCTTCGACAGCCCGTTCCCCGGGCCGGAGGAACTGCGCATCGACGTGTTCGAGGAAGACATCGCCTTGGAAGGGCTTGGGGCATGAGCAAGATCTCGATGGTCCAGGCGCTCAACCGCGCGATCGACGAGGCGATGGCGGCCGACGAGGGTGTCATCCTGCTCGGCGAGGACGTGTCGGCCAAGCAGGGCGGCGGCGTGTTCAAGGTCTCGTCCGGCCTGACCGAGAAATATGGCGAGCACCGCATCCGCGCCACCCCGATCAGCGAGCAGGCGATCATGGGCGCGTGCGTCGGCGCGGCGATCGCCG
>CAZZZX010000403.1:2453-3578 GCA_964658585.1 uncultured Novosphingobium sp. | reverse complement strand
GGCCCTCGCCGCCGCGCCGATGTAGTCGGTTCGGCGAGGGTGTTCGATCGTCCCCGTTGCTTGCGCTTGGCGGCCGTCCTGGAGGACCGCCGCACGACGATGTCCCGGCGGTTCGCCGGGACGCGCAGCAAGAGGGGTGAGGTCCATGAAAACCGCATTGAAGGCGATGCTCGTCGTGAGCGTGGCGAGCGCGTCGCCGGTTTCGGCCGAGCCGCAGCTCGCCAGGGCGAGCGGCGGCCAGCAGCTCCAGCAGTCGACGATGAACGACGTGCCGCACTGCGTGCGCAAATACGGCACCGTGTCGGTCGCGGACGGCGACGATCCGTCGGGCTGGACGCAATTCTCGCTGGCGCCGCCGTCCAAGCTGCTCAAGGTCATGATCCAGCGTTCGGGCTGCTTCAACCTGGTCGATCGCGGCACCGGCCTCAACGCCGCCCAGCGCGAACGCGACATCGGCGGCGGGCTCGGGCTGCAGCGCGGCTCGAATGTCGGGCAGGGCCAGATCAAGGCGGCGGACTATGTGCTCGTCGCCGAGATCCAGGGCGCCAACAACAACGTCCAGGGCAGCGCGCTCGGCGGGATCGCGGGCGGGCTGATCGGCGGCCGGTTCGGCGGCGTGCTCGGCGGCGTGCGCAGCCGCAAGGTCGAGGCCAACACCGTGCTGTCGCTGACCAACGTGCGCACCACCGAGACGATCGCGGCGGAGGACGGCTATGCCGCCAAGAACGATATCGGCTTCGCGGCGGGCGGCGGCGTCGGCTTCTTCGGCGGCGCGGCGGGCGCGGTCGGCGGCGGCTACGAGAACACCGATGTCGGGCGGATCGTCACGCTGTCCTTCATCCAGGCCTATGCCAAGCTGGTGACCTCGCTCAATCTCGTCCAGCCGGGCAGCACCGGCACCGCCGAGGCCGCACCGGCCAAGACCTTCACCACCACCGCGCCGACCGTGCTGCACAAGACACCCGCCGCCGCGGGCGCCGCGATCCGCACGCTGCCGCCGGGCGCGATCGTCTATCCGACCGGCAACAAGAACGGCCTGTGGTGGGAGGTCGCCGACGAGAACGACAATGTCGGCTGGGTCCTCAACACCAAGCTGGCGCCGTCGCAATAGGGACGACAAACGAC
>CAZZZX010000403.1:0-2443 GCA_964658585.1 uncultured Novosphingobium sp. | reverse complement strand
CGCCCGATGCTGCTCGAACCGGACGGACGGGAACGGCAGGCCGCCCATCGAACCCCTCCAAACCGCCACATTCGCATGATAGGCGGTCCGCGGGATCAGGGCGATCCCGCGGCGGCGGACCGTCGCCGACCGCAAGAGGAGCATGGCCGCTGTACACCCGCCAAGCCGACATCCCGACCATCCTCGACGAGCTGACCGCACGCTACGACGCCGCCGTCGCGGCGCTCCGCCAGGCGATCGCGCGCTATCTCGCCGACGGCACGCTGCCCGACGAGGCGGCGCGCGCCGGCGGCCTGTTCGCCTATCCCGAGTTGCGCCTCGCCTACCGGATGCCGAGCCCGCCGCCGCGGATCGCGCGCGCCTTCGCGCGGCTCACCCAGTCGGGCAGCTATGCGACCTCGATCGCGCGGCCCGCGATGTTCCGCGCCTATCTGCGCGAGCAGCTCAGCCTGATCGCGCGCGATTACGACGTGCGGATCAGCGTCGGCACCTCGCGGCAGGAGATCCCCTATCCCTATGTGCTCGACGGCTCGGACGAGCTGAGCCTCGACGGCGCGATGTCCGCCGATCTGGCGCGCTGGTTCCCGACCGTGCATCTCGCCGACATCGGCGACGAGATCGCGGACGGCGAATACGAGGCGGTCGGGAACGAGCGGCCGCTGTCGCTGTTCGAGGCGCCGCGCGTCGATTTCTCGGTCGCGCGGCTGCGCCATTACACCGGCACGCCGACCGAGGATTTCCGGCCCTACATCCTGTTCACCAACTATATCCGCTATGTCGACGAGTTCGTCGCCTGGGCGCTGGGCGAGCTGCGCCGCGACGACAGCCCGTACGAGGCGCTGTCGGTGGCGGGCGGGGTGCGCGTCACCCGCGACACCGCGGATGCCGAGGGTGCGATCGCGGCCGGCGCCTGGCGCAAGGTGCAGATGCCCGCCTATCACCTGATCGGCCGGGACGGCGCGGGCGTGACGCTGGTCAATATCGGTGTCGGCCCGTCCAACGCCAAGACGATCTGCGATCATCTCGCGGTGCTGCGCCCCGAGGCGTGGCTGATGATCGGCCATTGCGGCGGCCTGCGCCCCAGCCAGACGATCGGCGACTATGTGCTCGCGCACGCCTATCTGCGCGACGATCACGTCATGGACGACGTGCTGCCCGTCGAGATCCCGATCCCGCCGATCGCCGAGGTCCAGCAGGCGCTGTTCCGCGCCGCCGAGAGCGTGTCGGGAGAGAGCGGCGACGACCTGAAGCGCCGGCTGCGCACCGGCACGATCGTCACCACCGACGATCGCAACTGGGAACTGCGCTACACGCTGTCGGCGTGGCGCTTCAACCAGTCGCGCGCGGTGGGCATCGACATGGAGAGCGCGACGATCGCGGCGCAGGGCTATCGTTTCCGCGTGCCGTACGGGACGCTGCTGTGCGTCTCGGACAAGCCGCTGCACGGCGAGATCAAGCTGCCCGGCCAGGCCAACCGCTTCTACGAGCGCGCGATCTCGCAACATCTGCGGATCGGGCTCGAGACGATCGGCATCCTGCGCGCGGAGGGCGACACGCTGCATTCGCGCAAGCTGCGCGCCTTCGACGAGCCGCCGTTCCGGTGACGGCGGACCCGGAGCCTTATCGTGCCGAGGCGCCGGTCTTCCGACCCTTGCGCATGACGTAAGATAGAAGCGCGGCGATGGCAGTCATGCCGCCGCCGATATAGGTCATGCGGGACAGAAGCAGCGGTTGATCCGCGCCGAGATCATGGGCGGCGTAAAGGCTGAGGCCGACGCCGCCTATACCAAGGAGCGCCGAGAGCATGAGAAACTCCGTTCGCGCCTCACGTTCTCTCGCCGCGCGATAAGAGATGTATTTGGCCGGGGCACCGGTGTCCCGCGCCAAATACATCAACACCGGCCACATCGTCAGCGAAACGCCGAAGCCGATGAGATAGCACGGGGTAGCCCGGCCCGGATACAAGCGCCGAGCCGCGATTTCTCCGACCATGAATGCCGAGATTGCGACGATCCGGAGAAGGAAGTCCATCCGTCGAAAATACCCGCCATCCGTTTATGATCGGTCACCGATATACTAATAACCAGATACGCACTTTCTCTATTGACAGCGAACCGCTGACGTGACATAGACAGGGCACGCTCAAGAAATGCGTCGAGAGGGCCGGGCGGTGGCGACACCGTTTCCGGCCCTTTCCGCGTCGAGATCATGCCGGGGGGACAAGATGGAAGAAACCAAGCCGACGGCATCCGCGAAGCGGATGATCTGGACGAAGGCGCGCGAGACCAAGTTCCTCGAACATCTCGCGCTGAGTTCGAACGTCCGCGCCTCGGAACGCGTCGCGCTCGTCCCGCTCGGCGCCGCCTATCGTCATCGCAAGCAGTCCGACGATTTCCGCCGCAACTGGGATCAGGCGCTCAAGGACGGCTATGATCGGCTCGAG
>CAZZZX010000402.1:0-3582 GCA_964658585.1 uncultured Novosphingobium sp. | reverse complement strand
CTGCCCGACATCGTCGCGCGCCGCAGCGACGGCGCGGCGGTGCTGAGCGGCGGGCTCGACCGGCCGCGGCTGGTGCTGCCGCCGGACGCGCCGGACGACCTCGCCGACCGGGTCGCGCTGATCGTCGATCAGGCGCGGGCGGGTGCCTCCGCGCCGCCGCCCGTGACGCTGAAGGTCGAGCGGACCCGGGCGGCGAACCGCGACCATGCGGCCGAGGACGGTCGCGTCGGGCTGGCGCAGGGGACGCAATATGTCATCCTCGTGCTCACCGTGATGCTCGCCGGGCGACTGCTGTCGAGCTTCATTGAGGAGCGCTCGAACAAGGTGATCGAGGTGCTCGCCGCCGCGGTGCCGGTGGATGCGATCTTCCTCGGCAAGCTGATCGCGATGCTGCTCTTCTCGCTGACCTGCGTCGCGGCGTGGGGCGCGACCCTGCTTGGCGGTGCTGTGCTGCTGGCGCCCGGCCTGCTCCACGGCATTGCCGCGCCGGCGGTCGGCTGGGTGGCGTTCGTGCCGCTCGCCGCGCTCTATTTCGCCTCGACCTATCTGCTGCTCGGCGCGGTGCTGCTGGGGCTGGGGGCGCAGGCGTCGTCGCCGTCCGACGTGCAGACGCTGGCGCTGCCGACGACGATCGCGCAGCTCGGCGTGTTCGCGCTCGCGTCGGCGGACGTCGGCCGGCCCGATCACTGGCTGGCGTGGGGCGCGGCGATCTTCCCGTGGAGTTCGGCGCTGGCGATGGCGGCGCGCGCGGCGGAGCGGCCCGCCTTGTGGCCGCATTTGCTCGCCATCGTCTGGCAGGGGGCATGGCTGTGGCTGGCGGTGCGGCTCGCGGCGGGACGGTTCCGCCGCGCGGTGCTCAAGTCCGGGCCAACGCGACGGCGTAAATAGCAAGCCTACACAGAGATCTACGTGATCTTCTTCGAAACGGCTGGTCGATGTTTCGCGCTACTTCTTCCGGCTCAGGCTGCGCGCCGCCGCGTCCAGACCGGCAAGCGTCATCGGGAACATGCGGTCGTCGATCAGCTCGCGGATGATGCGGGTCGACTGTGAATAGCCCCATTGCGGTTCGGGTGTCGGGTTGAGCCACGCCGCGGACGGATAGACCTGGCACAGCCGGGTCAGCCAGACCGCGCCCGCCTCCTCGTTCATATGCTCGACCGAGCCGCCGGGGTGGCTGATCTCGTAGGGGCTCATCTGCGCATCGCCGACGAACAGCAGCTTATAGTCATGGCCGAACTTGTGGAGCACGTCCCAGGTCGGCGTGCGCTCCTTGAAGCGGCGTGCATTGTCCTTCCAGACGCCCTCGTACACGCAATTGTGAAAATAGAAGAATTCCAGATGCTTGAACTCCGCTGTTGCGGCGGAGAACAGCTCCTCGCAGACCCGGACGTGCGGGTCCATCGAGCCGCCGACATCGAGGAACAGCAGCAGCTTGACCGCATTGCGCCGCTCGGCGCGCATCGCGATGTCGAGATAGCCCTTGCGTGCGGTGCCGTCGATCGTCGCGTCGATGTCGAGCTCGTCCGCCGCGCCGTCCCGCGCGAAGCGGCGCAGACGACGGAGCGCGACCTTGATGTTGCGCGTGCCGAGCTCGACCGAGCTGTCGAGATTGCGGAAGTCGCGCTTCTCCCACACCTTGATCGCGCGCTTGTGTCGGCTCTCGCCGCCGATCCGCACGCCTTCGGGATTGTAGCCGCCATTGCCGAACGGCGAGGTGCCGCCGGTGCCGATCCACTTGTTGCCGCCCTGATGCCGGCCCTTCTGCTCCTCGAGCCGCTTCTTCAGCGTCTCCATGATCTCGTCCCAGTCGCCGAGCGCCTCGATCCTGGCCATCTCCTCGGGCGTCAGGAACTTCTCCGCGACCGCCTTGAGCCAGTCCTCGGGGATGTCCGCTCCGCTTTCGCCGGTCGGTTCCAGTCCGCGGAAGACATGCGCGAAAACCTGATCGAAGCGATCGAGCAGGCTCTCGTCCTTCACGTAGATTGCGCGGCTGAGATAATAGAACTCCTCGGGCGTCGGCGCGATCACCTGCCGGTCCAGCGCCTCGAGCAGCACGAGATGCTCCTTGGGCGAGGCGGGGATGCCGGCGCGGCGCAGTTCGTCGAGGAAGGAGATGAACATCACCCGCCCGCCCGCAGGGAGGCACGGAGTTGACGAAGTTCTCGGGCTCGAGGGGTATGTCCCGGTACCTCGTGCGTATCGGACGAGACGGGGGAGGCGTAGGCGGTCGTCATGGCGGAGACGGTCGCACATGGTTCCCAACATTGCCAGTCGCGCGCGAGCCATTGCTCCGCCGACCGTCCGTCATTCGCGCGAAAGCGGATTTCCGGGCTCGAGGAGAACCAGACCTGGTCGTCGTTTTCGCGGGATGACGACACCGGGTTCGCGATGTCGACACGATGGCGTTGAATCGATTTGGTCCGGCCGCGGCGCGCCTCACGGCCAGCCGACGCCGCCGGTTTCGCCATAGATCTGGCCGGTGGTGTAGCTCGATTGCGCGTCGGCAAGCTCGACATAGACCGAGGCGAGTTCGGCGGGCTGGCCCGGGCGCTTCATCGGCGTTTCCGCACCGAACTGCGGCAGGCGATCGGGCAACTGCCCGCCGCCGACCTGGAGCGGCGTCCAGAACGGTCCCGGCGCGACGCCGTTGACGCGAATGCCCTTGTCGACGAGCTGCTTGGCGAGCCCGCGCACGAACACCATGATCGCGCCCTTGGTGCAGGCATAATCGAGAATCGTCGGCACCGGTTGCGAGGCGTTGATCGAGGTCGTGCAGATGATCGCGGCGCCCGCGGGCAGATGCGGCAGAGCCGCCTTGGTCAGCCAGAACAGCGCATAGACGTTGGTCTTCATCGTCTGCTCGAGCTGTGCGGTGGTGATGTCCATGATCGACTTGACCGAATGCTGGTAGGCCGCGTTCGAGACCAGGATGTCGAGCCCGCCGAGCCCGGCCGCCGCCTGATCGGGGAGAGCGGTAGTGAACGCCTCGTCGCGCAGATCGCCGGGAATCAGCACCGCCTTGCGGCCGGCGGCGCGGATCAGCTTCGCCACGTCCTGCGCATCGGGCTCCTCGCTCGGATAATAGTTGATCGCGACGTCAGCGCCTTCGCGGGCGTAGGCGATCGCCGCAGCCCGGCCGATGCCGCTGTCGCCGCCGGTGATGAGCGCCTTGCGGCCCTTGAGCCGGCCCGCGCCCTTGTAGGTCTTCTCGCCGCAGTCGGGGACCGGGATCATCTTGGACTGCAGCGCCGGCCACGGCTGCTGCTGCGGCTGGAAGGGTGGCTTGACGTAGCGGTCCTGCGGGTTGGAGAGACTCGGCGCGGGCGCTGCCTCGCTCGATACGCCCGAAGCTTGGGCGAACGCAGGTGTCGCGACGGCTGAGGCGAGCCCGGCGACTGCCATGCCCTTGAACACGTCTCGGCGGGAGGTGGGCGTATCTGACATCGGGTGCGCTCCGCTACGGTTGCCTTGCGAAACCGAACGGGAGAGGGCGCAACAAGTTCAGATCAAACGAAAGATTATCTGCTTTCCGGCCGTGTCGAGCAAAGGTCGGGCGCAGCCGAGACCGTCGTCGAGACATCG
>CAZZZX010000401.1:0-3592 GCA_964658585.1 uncultured Novosphingobium sp. | reverse complement strand
CCGGCCGACAGATAGGCCGCCTCGGCGCGCTCTGTCTCGCCCATTTGCGCGAGCGCGAGCGCCGTAAGGAATGCGAAGCGCGGTTCAGTCGCGCCCTGGCGGATCGCGGCCTGAGCACGGTCGTAGAGCAGCAGCGGATTGCCCTGGCGGCGTGCGGCTTCGGCCTGATCGAGCGTAACCATGCCGCCTGCCTCAACTGCCTTTACCTGACCGTCCGTCATCCTCAGGCACCCTGCGCGACGGTGAGCGATAGCGCGCCATCGATCGTGACCGTCGTGCCGGTGATGTAGTCTGCCGCCGGCGAGAGCAGAAAGTTGACCAGCGCTGCGACTTCTTCGGGCTTTCCGGGGCGGCCCCAGGGGATCGCCGCCCCCTTGGTCTTCAGCTCCTGCGGATCATCGATCGCCGACTGGTTCATCGGCGTCAGAATCATCCCGGTCGCAACGCCGTTCACCGTAATGCCCGTGGGCGCGAGTTCCAGCGCCAGCGTGGCGGTGAGCTGGGAGAGGCCGCCTTTGGCAGAGTCATAGTTGACCCCGCCGGGTCGCGGCGCTCTCTCGTGGATCGACGAGATGTTGACGATACGCCCCTTCATTCCCTTCTGCTCCAGCGAACGGACCATCCGGCGGCAGGTAAGAAACGGCCCGGTCAGGTCCGAGCGGACGACACGATGGAACTGCGCGAGCTCCATGTCGACGAGGTTGGTGCCCGTCATGTTAAGACCGGTCGAATTGACGAGAAATGTCACCGTTCCGAACGTCGCCTCCGCGTGCGCAAAGAGCGTCTCCACCGCCGCTTCGTCCAACATCCGCCTGAACGAAGACGATCTTATCGATCCCTCCCGCTGCATCGCGGACCTTCTGGGCGGCAGCCTCCACCATTAGCCGACCTTAACACCCTTCCAGAATGCGATACGGTCGCAAATGTTTTCAGCCTCAAGTTTGGGATTAGGATAGTACCAAGCGGCGTCGCGGTTCTCGGCCCCGTCAACATGGAGACTGTGATAGTGCGCCGTTCCCTTCCAAGGGCAGACCGTTGTCGTTGAGCTGGGCCGAAGGAAGGTGGCGACGACAGCATCCGCGGGGAAGTAGTGGTTGCCCTCTACGACGATCGTGTCGTCGCTGCTGGCGACCAACGTTCCATTCCATCGCGCTTCGACCATTTGATTTCTCCTCTAGATATTTTTCGGGCGGCGGTCTGCCGCATTGATGTGTCGCGTTATCCGTTTAGCCGCTGATGCCGAACCCAACGGTCCGCTCAGCCTCTGTCGTGCCGGAGACCTCGCCGTAGGGCTCGACGACGGTTTAGCATGTTGCCGCCAATAAACGTGATGAGGGTCTGATTGGCGCTCGGCTGAACGTATGCGATCGAAGCGAGATTTACCGAGACCGGCTCGCCGCCAGGGCTATGATATTCCTTGATCATAAGTTCGCTCCGTCTTTCCGCGGCCAAGCTCCTATCACGCTTGGGGCCTTTCATCACGGAGTCTCCCTTGCTTTGGGTAGCTTTCACGACATGCCTATGTCTGCGATCCACCACGTCGAGCTGTTTCCGAGTTGCCAAGCGTCAGGGGCTGCACCCAAGCGGCCTGTCCTGTTCCGGGCAGCCCCGTCCGCGCCTCATCTCAGGAATGGCAGGAGGTGGTGGCAAGCTGCCGTAGGTTTAGAGCGTCTGGAACATCACCAGCGCATCCACGAAGCCCCTCGACGGATGCTCAAAAGCGTCGGGCAGACGCCCAACAATTTCGAAACCCATCCTTTGCCAAAGGCGGATCGCTCCCTCGTTAGAACTGACGACGAAATTGAACTGCATAGCTCTATATTGCTGCTCTCGGGCATAGCCGAGCGAGTGCTCGCACATGCGGCTTGCAACTCCTCGGCCTGCTGCCACCCGGCTAGTCATGTATCCGCAGTTACAGACGTGGCGACCGCCGCCGCCTTGGTTTGGTCGGATATAATAGGTTCCCAGAACCTCGCCGTCCTCCTCAGCGACAAAGGTCTCCTTGTCTGGCCCCATCCAGTAAGCAAGCGCATCAGTCTTGCTAAGCTCTGGATCAAGTGAGTAGGTAGCGGCTTCTCTGATGGCCGGTAGGATGATGGCCGCGATGGCTTCCGCGTCCGCGATCTCGGCTTTTCGTATCAGCATACGTGGCGCTATACCGAATGTCGTTCACGTCCGCTATTGGGGCGGTAGCCGACGGGCCGCTCGGTCCTTCAGACACGTCCGCGTCGCGGCGACCTACAGGGCATCTTCGCCATCAGGCTCACACCAATCGGTTGGGGTAGCGACGAGTACCGTCATCGAGTTTTGAACAAGCGCGCCGCCTTCATACCAGACATTATCGGCGCCCAGGAATGCGATAACCGGTCGCTCGCGGTCCGCCGTACGGACGAGGAAAGGCCGCCCTATCGGTGGCGCCACGCTGTCGATCCTGCACCAAGCCATTCGCATACTCCTTCATCACGCCTGACAACGAATTGGCGCCGACGTGGCCGCATGGTTGCATACAAGCTTTGTTGGGTCGCGAACTGCACGTATCGGGCTCAGAACGGACGTCCGAGCCGGTAGCTGCGCCCGACGGCGTCCTGAGTTACGGTGTTCGCTCGCGAAGGAGCTCGACCGGCGAAGAGCCGAGGGCTTGGCTGAGCTCGAACAGCGACACGACGGTCGGATTGCGTCGCCCGCGCTCGAGATCCGAGATGTACTGCTGCGTGAAGCCGCTGCGCTCGGCGAACTGCTCCTGCGTGAGTCCCTTGGCAATCCTGATCCGACGTACATTCTCGCCGACGAGGCGCCGCATATCCATGCGATGGAGTTGACTGTGGCGGGCACCTGAAGTTTATCTCCTATAATGTGTAGAGCGATATGATGCCGGTGCGGTCGATCCCCCGCGCCGATACAGATGGTGGCGCCTGTCGGCGGGCGCAGGCGGTTTGCAGAGCATCCGGCTATCGCCGGACCGGCACTGCCATCGCCTCGATCTGCAGCGTCTGGTTCGCCATGAGCGCCGCATCCGCACAGGCCGTGCCGGATGGCGACCTATCGCCGGTGCCAGCTCAGGCGGCCGTGCGGCTGCCGCCGGCATGCGGATCCTATGATGGCCAAGCGATCGAGGACCGGACCATTACCCTCCCCGCGACCACCGCCGAGCAGGAGGTCGAGGTCGAGGTTGGCAGCGTCATGCTGACGACGGTCGCCGCCACCATCGCGGAAGCCAGCCTGACGCTGGATAAGGACGCGAGCTTCACCGGCACATACTTCGGTGCGGCGTTCGTGGTCACGCTCCCGGCAGGCCCGGTGGGAGCGCGTCTCTTCCCCGGCCCCGGCTACGCCGTGCCTCAGGCGACCTTTCGATACGACCGCGAGCATGGAGATCGGCATGGCTTCTCAAAGCCCGACGTTTCCGTCGCATCGTCCCGCGACGGCAAGACGCTGACGACGGACGGCCCGTTCGCGGACACGAAGGAGGTGCTCGGTGGCCTCTACCTGCTCGATGCAAACGACCTCGACGCTGCGGTGGCCTTCGCGGAGCAGATCCCGGACGCGGCCAACGGGTCGATCGAGGTCCGCCCGATCGTGGAGCGCTAGCCCC
>CAZZZX010000400.1:0-3594 GCA_964658585.1 uncultured Novosphingobium sp. | reverse complement strand
AGGTCGGTCTCGCCGAATTGGCGCGCGCGGTCCGGCAATTGGGGATCGGCGGGTTCGTGGCGCTGTGCGGCTATACGATCGCGACGTTCGGCGTGCTCGGCGCGGCGTGGTTCGCCGCCTATCCCGAGGCCGGGCTGGCACGGCTTGCGCTGTTCGGCTGGGCCCGCGCGGTCCGCGAGGCGTCGAGCGACCTGCTGCCCTTCTCGCAGATCGGCGGGCTGGTTATGGGCACGCGCACGCTGCTCGTCCACGGGCTGTCGCCGCCGCGCATCTATGCCGCGACGATCGTCGATCTCACCACCGAGATGGCGGGCCAGTTCGTGCTGACGCTCTACGGCCTGTGGGCGCTCGCCGCGCTGCTGATGCATCGCGGCGGTTCGATCGGGCCGGCGGCCTGGGTCGGCGCCGCGATCTGCGTCGCGATGCTGGTGTCGTTCGTGACCCTG
The DNA here is from genome assembly GCA_964658585.1 of uncultured Novosphingobium sp. Lineage (GTDB taxonomy): Bacteria > Pseudomonadota > Alphaproteobacteria > Sphingomonadales > Sphingomonadaceae > Solisphingomonas. The sequence goes on along the minus strand of CAZZZX010000400.1, from coordinate 3,148 downwards.
CAGCGGCCGATGCTGTCGCTGGCCGCGAAGATCGGCGCGCGGATGATGCCGGAGACGCGGCTGCCCTTCGCCTCGGTACGCGCCGAGCTCGACCGGCTCTATGCGGCGGGCTGGCCGGTGGCGCTGTCGTTCATCGCCAATCTGGTCGCCTGGATGATGACCGGGCTGCTCGCCTGGCTGACGCTGCGGATGATGGGATCGCCGGTCACACTGGCGCGCGCGGTGGCGCTCGAGAGCCTGATCCTCGCGGTGCGCGCGGCGGCGTTCATGATCCCCGGCGCGCTCGGCGTGCAGGAGGCGGCCTATCTGCTGCTCGCCCATGCCTTCGGGATCGATCCGCAGGCGGCGATCGCGCTGTCGCTGGTCAAGCGCGCGCGCGACGTCGCGGTCGGTCTGCCGACCCTGCTGATCTGGCAGGCGACCGAATGGCGCGCGGGCCTGCGCGCGACGACATGAGCGCGCTGCCGCCGGTGGTCGCGATGGGGGTCTCTGCTTCGGGCAAATCGCGGTTCGGCGTCGCGCTGGCACATGCGCTCGGCGTGCCGTTCTGCGAGGGCGACGATCTCCATCCGCCCGCCAACATCGCCAGGATGAGCGCGGGCACGCCGCTCACCGATGCGGACCGCTGGCCGTGGCTCGACGCGGTCGGCGCCTGGCTCGCCGGCCAGGGCGGAGGCGGCGTCGCGAGCTGCTCGGCGCTCAAGCGCAGCTATCGCGACCGGCTGCGCGCCGCAGCGCCGCGCACCGCCTTCATCCTGCTCGACGCGGACGCCGCGACGCTGCGCGCGCGACTGCTCGCGCGGCACGGCCATTTCATGCCGGCGAGCCTGCTCGATAGCCAGCTCGCCACGCTCGAGCGGCCGACCTCCGACGAGCGCGCGCTGATCCTCGATGCGACCCGCCCGCTCGACGCCAATCGCGACGCGGCCGCGACCTGGCTGGATCGCCGTGAACATTGACGCTGACGGCGCAATCGCCGAAGTTCGCACGTTCACGAAAGGGCTTCGCCGATGTTGCTGACTGCCGAGCCGCTCGCCGATCGCGTGGCGCCGCCGCGCGACCTGCGCCGTATCGACGCGCATCGCGATCATTGGTATCCCATCGCCTGGAGCCGCGAGGTCAGGCCCGGCCGCATGGCGGCGCGGCGCTATGCGGGCGAGCCGATCGTCGTGGTGCGGCCCAAGGACGGCCCGGTCTTCGCGCTCGAGGATCGCTGCGCGCATCGCCAGGTGCCGCTGAGCCACGGCGTGGTGAAGGGCTGCGCGGTGCGCTGCGGCTATCATGGCTGGGCCTATGACGAGACCGGCAAGTGCATCGACGTGCCGTATCTCGGGCGCGAGCGGCTGCCCAACGGCGTGCGGTCGTATCCCGTCCACGAGGTCGACGGGCTGATCTTCGTCTTTCCGGGCGATCCCGCGCTTGCCGACGCGCGCCGGCCGGCATCGCTCGGCGCCAGGGCGCGACGCGACTACAAGACCCGCGAGCTCAACCGCGAGGTCGACGCGCACTATACGTTCATGCACGAGAACCTGTTCGACATGAACCACCAGTTTCTCCACCGCCGCCAGATGGGCATGATAAAGGCGACCTGTCTCGGCCGCTCAACCGGCGAGAACTGGGCCGAGGTGCAATACACCTTCGATCGCGTCTCGGGTTCGGGGACGATCGGCGAGAGCGCGATCCTCGGCATGATGCGCGCGAACGACGAGTCGACGCGCAAGGACCGCATGGTGATCCGCACCGACTATCCCTACCAGACGCTGACCTTCGCGATGGACGACGGCGATCCGGTGCTGTCGGTGTGGCTGGGCTATACCCCGCTCGACAAGGCGCAGCGCAGCAACCGCACGTTCGGCTATCTGTCGGTCAAACGGCCCGGGCTCGGCTGGCTGATCGAGCCGGTCTGGCCGTTCATCACCATGTTCACCGAATCGATCTTCCGTGAGGACAAGGAGATTGTCGAGATGGAACAGGCCGCGCACGACGCGCAGGACGGCGACCACAACAACGAGGTCTTCCCGCCGATCCGCGAGCTCCGCGACGTGCTGGCACGATGCGGGGCGCCGGCGACCTGATTACCCGCGCCGCCGCTCCGCCATCTGGGGATAGCCCTCGAGCCGCGCGACCGCGGCGGCGTGGATCCCCGGCGCGGACACCAGCACGCCGAACGCCTCGGCGGACGGCGTATTGAACGCGAGGGATTGGCCCAGCGCATCGGTGACGGTCGCGCCCGCCTCGGCCGCGATCAGCACCGCGGCGGCGACGTCCCATTCGTGACCCCAGCGCAGCGTCGCGACGAGATCGGCCTCGCCCGCCGCCACCATCGCGATGCGCAGCGCGATCGAATTCGGCTTGGGTGCGGTCGTGAAGAACCCCTCGTCGCGCCGCGACAGGCCGTCGCTCGGGATGCGCGCGCCCGCGAGGTCGTCGCGCGGCGCGATCGCGATCCTCGCCCCGTTGCGCGTCGCGCCGCCGCCCGCGCACGCGATCCAGGTTTCGCCGCGCACCGGCGCCTCGAGCACCGCAAGCACCGGCCGGCCATGCTCGATCAGTGCGATCGACACCGCCCAGCCGGGCCGCCCGCGCAGATAGTCGCGCGTACCGTCGATCGGATCGACCACCCAGACCCGCTCGCGCTCGAGCCGCACCGGATCGTCGACGCTCTCCTCGGACAGCCAGCCGGCATCGGGATCGATCGCGCCGAGCCGCTGCCAGAGCAAAGCGTCGACCGCGAGATCCGCCTCGCAGACCGGCTCGCCGCCTGCCTTCTCCCAGCGCGCGACGCCCGCCGCCGCCTTGTCGAGCGCCAGCCGCCCCGCATCCGCCGCTGCCTTGACGACGGCGTCGAGCAGCGCGTCAGGCACCGGCGACGGTCATTCCGTCGATGCGCAGGGTCGGGGTCTCGGTGGCGCGGTTGAGATCGAGATCGTCGGCGGGCACCAGCGCGCGGAACATCGCGCGCAGATTGCCCGCAATCGTGACCTCGGCCACCGCCGGCCCGAGCCCCCGAAACTCCCCGTCGAGGCCTGGATCAACCAGCCCTCACGAGAAGCGCTCATACAAAGCGCCTGAGCCCCGCTGTCTCACCAGACTTGACAGGTTCCGCTCAGCGCCGCCGGGAAGGCAGCAGCCAATGCTACCGGGGTTC
>CAZZZX010000399.1:0-3607 GCA_964658585.1 uncultured Novosphingobium sp. | reverse complement strand
CGTCCGCGCCGGACGCGGGCGAGCGCCAGATTGGAGGCGAAGCGCCCGGGCTGCTCGCCCTCCCAGACGATCCCGAACGGCAGCGCGTAGCGTGTCGTGCCGCTGGCGGTGGTCACCGCGACCGCACCGAGCAGCAGGTCGGCGACGCCGGGCAGCGGCGTGGTCCAGGCAAGCGCGATACCGGTGATCGTCTCGTCCTTGGCGCCGAACCAGCGCCGCTGCGGTACGTAGCTCGGCAGGATGTCCTTCTCGAGCACGCCGCGATTGGCACCGCGGCCGATATCGGCGAGCTCGGGGCGCAGCACGAAGGTGTAGCGTTCGGTATCGAGCCCCGGCGCGGTCGATGCCCAGTCGGGAGCCTCGGCATCCTCGCTGAGCTGGAACCACAGGAAGCCATAGGGCGGCAGCGTCAGCAGATACGGCAATTGCCCGACCGGCGGGAAGGCGGCGCCGCCCGACAGCTCGACCGGCACGCGGCCCTCGAACTCGGGCATCATCAGCTCGACCGCCTGCGCGGTGCGGCTGAGATTGGCGACACAGAGGATCGCCTCGCCGTCATGCTCGCGGAAATAGGCCAGGATCTTGCGGTTGGCGGGACGCAGGAAGCGCTGCGTGCCGCGTCCGAACGCCGAATGCTCGCCACGCACCGCGAGCATCCGCTTGACCCAGTTGAGCGTCGAATGCCGGTCCTCGGTCTGCGCTTCGACGTTGATCGTCTGGAAGCCGTAGAGCGGGTCCATGATCGGCGGCAGCGCCAGCGCGGCCGGATTGGCGCGGCTGAACCCGCCGTTGCGGTCCGACGACCATTGCATCGGGGTGCGGACGCCGTCGCGGTCGCCGAGATAGACATTGTCGCCCATGCCGATCTCGTCGCCATAATACATCACCGGCGTGCCGGGCATGGTGAGCAGCAGCGCGTTCATCAGATGGATGCGGCGCATGTCGCGTTCCATCAGCGGCGCGAGGCGGCGGCGGATACCGAGATTGATCCGCGCGCGCTTGTCCGACGCATAGGTGTTCCACAGATAGTCGCGTTCGCTGTCGGTCACCATCTCGAGCGTCAGCTCGTCATGGTTGCGCAGGAAGATCGCCCATTGGCAGCCCTCGGGAATGTCGGGCGTCTGGCGCATGATGTCGGTGATCGGGAAGCGATCCTCCTGCGCGACCGCCATGTACATGCGCGGCATCAGGGGGAAGTGGAACGCCATGTGGCATTCGTCGCCCGCCCCGCCCTCGGTGCCGCCGAAATATTGCTGGGTATCCTCGGGCCACATGTTCGCCTCGGCGAGCAGCATCTTGCCCGGCCAGTGCGCATCGAGGTGTCTCCGGATCTGCTTGAGGACGACATGCGTCTCGGCGAGGTTCTCGTTCGAGGTGCCGTCGCGCTCGATCAGATAGGGGATCGCGTCGAGCCTCAGCCCGTCGATCCCCGCCTCGCACCAGAAGTCCATCACCGACAGCACCTCGGCGAGCACCGCGGGATTGTCGAAGTTGAGATCGGGCTGGTGCGAATAGAAGCGGTGCCAGTAATATTGCTGCGCCTCCTCGTCCCAGGTCCAGTTGGACTTCTCGGTATCGAGAAAGATGATCCGCGTGCCGGAATAGAGCTTGTCGTCGTCGGACCATACGTAGAAATCGCGCTCGGGGCTGCCGCGCGGTGCCTTGCGCGCCGCCTGGAACCAGGGATGCTGGTCCGAGGTGTGGTTGATGACCAGTTCGCTGATGACCCTGAGGCCGCGGTCGTGCGCGGCGGCGATGAAGGCGCGCAGCTGCTCCATCGTCCCGTAATCGGGCGAGACGTCCCGATATTCGGCGATGTCGTAGCCGTCGTCACGGCGCGGGCTCGGATAGAAGGGCAGCAGCCAGATCGCGGTGACGCCGAGATCGGCGACATAGTCGAGCTTGGCGATCAGTCCCTCGATGTCGCCGATGCCGTCGTTGTTGGCATCGAAAAACGACTTGATATGGAGCTGGTAGATGACCGCGTCCTTGTACCAGGTCGGGTCTTCCATCGTCGGATCGGGTGCGTTCGGGGTCGTCTCGATCTCGGTCATATGGCGGCTCCCATGGGCGCGATCCGCCAGATGCGATAGGGCTCGTCGGGGGCGAGCGTGATCGACTGCCCCTTGCCGTACCAGTCGAACCGGTAGCCGCCGACGAGATCCTCGACCGAGACGCCGCCATCGTCGGGCAGGCCGAGATCCCACAGCGGCACCTCGAAGCCGGTGGTCTGCTCGCCGTGCGGATCGAGACTGACCATGACGAGGATCATGCCCGTGCCGTCGGGCTCGGGCTTGCCGTAGTAGATCACCCGGTCGTTCCAGGCCGGATAGAAGCGCGTGCCGAGATGCGTCTGCAGCGCGGGATGCGCACGGCGCAGGCGATTGAGCAGCGCGATATCGGCGACGATGTTGCCCGGCGCCGACCAGTCGCGCGGGCGCAGCTCGTATTTCTCGCTGTCGAGATATTCCTCGCGGCCGGGCAGCGCCGCGCTCTCGCACAGCTCGAACCCCGAATACACGCCGAACAGCCCCGACAGCGTCGCCGCGAGCACCGCGCGGATACGGAAGCCCGGCCGGCCCGAAGTGTGGAGATAGGGCGGGTTGATATCGGGGGTGTTGACGAAGAAATGCGGCCGGTAGAACTCCTTGGGCGCGGTCGTCGTCAGCTCGGTGACGTACTCGATCAGCTCGGCCTTGGTGTCGCGCCAGGTGAAGTAGGTATAGCTCTGCGAGAAACCGACCTTGGCGAGCCGGTACATCATCGTCGGCCGGGTGAACGCCTCCGCCAGGAAGATTGCCTCCGGATACTGGCGGCGCACCTCGCCGATCATCCACTCCCAGAAAGGCAGCGGCTTGGTATGCGGATTGTCGACGCGGATCGTCTTCACGCCATGCCGGCACCATAGCAGCACGACATCGCGCAGCGCGAGCCACAGCCCGGGTATCGACTGCGGCCCGTAGAAATCGACGTTGACGATGTCCTGGTACTTCTTGGGCGGGTTCTCGGCGTATTTCATCGAGCCGTCGGGCCGCCAGGCGAACCAGCCGGGATGCTGCTTGAGCCAGGGATGGTCGGGCGAGCACTGGATCGCGAAGTCGATCGCGATCTCGAGGCCATGGTCGCGCGCCGCCGCGACGAGCTGCGCGAAGTCGTCGAAACTGCCGAGCTCGGGATGGATCGCGTCGTGCCCGCCGTCCGCCGAGCCGATCGCATACGGGCTGCCCGGATCGCCGGGGGCCGGCGTCAGCGTATTGTTCGGGCCCTTGCGATTGGCGGTGCCGATCGGGTGGATGGGCGGGAAATACAGCGTGTCGAAGCCCATGTCGCGGATCCGCGGCAGATGCTCGATCACGTCGGCGAAGGTCCCGTGGCGATCCTTGGTGCCCGACATGGAACGCGGGAACAGCTCGTACCAGGACGAGAAGCGCGCCTGCAGCCGCTCGGCATCGACGATCTGCGGCCCGGAGCGGATGCGGTGCGGGCGATCGTCGGCGCGGTCCATCGCCGTCGCAAGCTCGGGCGAGAGCAGCAGCGCGGCGCTGTCCTCGCCCTCGGCCGCGGCAAGCCGGGCGGGCCAGTCACCCAGCGCGGCACCGCGCGCGAC
>CAZZZX010000398.1:0-3621 GCA_964658585.1 uncultured Novosphingobium sp. | reverse complement strand
CGTTAGCCGGCAGCACCTGTCCACCATGCGCAACAGGCCACCCTCTCGGCGACGAGGACGGCCACCGCTGCCGGACGCCGAGTTGGTCGCCGACATCCGCGCGCTCGTCGCCGAGCTGCCGACGTACGGCTATCGCCGCGTGCATGCGTTGCTCCGCCGCCAAGCCCAGAAGGCCGGGCGCGCAGCGCCCAACCCAAAGCGGGTCTACCGCGTCATGAAGTTACACGGGCTGCTCCTCCAGCGTGACGGCGAACAGAGGGAGGAGCGGCGTCACGACGGCCGGGTCGCAGTCGACCGGCGCAACACCCGCTGGTGCTCCGACGGGCTGGAGATCGCCTGCGACAATGGCGAGAAGGTGCGGGTCGCCTTCGCCCTCGACTGCTGCGACCGCGAGGCGATGGGGCATGTGGCGACCACCGGGGGCATCTCCGCCGAGGACGTCCGGGACCTGATGGTTGCCACCGTCGAGCACCGCTACGGTCCTGTGAACCGTCTGCCCCAACTCATCGAATGGCTGACCGACAACGGCAGCTGCTACACCGCCCGCGACACCCGCGCCTTTGCCCGCGACATCGGCCTAGTGCCGCTCACGACGCCGGTCAGCAGTCCGCAATCCAACGGCATGGCAGAGGCCTTCGTCCGAACGCTCAAACGCGACTACGTCCGCATGAGCCCCACGCCAGACGCGCAGACCGTCATCGAGCAGCTGCCCACCTGGCTGGCCCACTACAACACCGTGCATCCACACCGTGCTCTGGGCTATCGTTCACCCCGCGAGTACATCGCGCAAACCCGCGAGGCCCCGTCAGGCCTTTAGGGGGCAACAACAGCAGCCGAGAAGGAGGCGATCAAGGCTGGCAAGAGCCACGGAAATCTGGCCGGAAAACCCAGCGAAGGCTGCGCAGAAGAACACCGATGCCCGCTGGACGCTGAAGTTCTCCAAGGCTCGACCGCTGCCCGATGGCCGGCCGGGGATCGACATCGCCATCCCGAGCTTCGGCTATAAGAGCAGCATCCCGATCTGCCGGCGCTATGGCTTTATCCGACGCTGCAAGGTCACCGATGGCGCGCGTTTCGACGGCGCATGCCGCGCGACGTGGTGACCAACGATAACACCGCCTCTGACGTCTGGGCAGACACCGCCTATCGCAGCCGCTCCAACGAGGCTTGGCTCCGGGCGACAGGCCCGGTCAGCCGCGTCCATCGCAAGAAGCCCAAGGGCAGGCCGATGCCAGCACGCATCGCGCGCGCCAACGCTGCCAAATCGACCATCCGCGCCCGCATCGAGCATGTGTTCGCGCGGCAGAAGGACCAGATGGCGTTGTTCATCCGCACCATCGGCATCGCGCGTGCCGAGACGAAGATCACGCTCGCCAATCTTGTCTATAACATCGACCGCTTGGTATTCTACGAGCGCCGCACCACCACGGGATAGCTGTGCCCGGCGAAGGCACCTTCCGGCCAGGAAGAGCCGGAGACGGTCCCTCCAGGCCGGCATAGAGGCAAGCCACGCTCTCATCACACCGTCGTCGTCGCCATCCGATACGTTGATGTGGGTGCCCACCTTGTCAGTTGCTGTTGCCGGCACCGTGCTTCACGATAGACCGCCATCTGGCGCCGACGAGGCCGTTTTTCAGCGAGTAATACATGCCCCAGCGCAATTGTTGTGAAATACCTGAGCAGTCCATTCGAGCTAGACCTCTGGTCCCGCATGGCCGCCAACCAGTTCATCTCGCGCAGCCTTCTCAGGGAGGCATCGGGGCGTCTCCAATTAATGAACACAACATTCTCCCAAAGGTCTTTAAGTCCTCTGGGGACATACAGTCTAGGAAATGGGTTCTCCACGCCTGCTGAAATGGCTGTTCGGCCTTCTGATAAACCGCTCTACCGAGGTCTGTCATCACCGCAAACGTCGCTCGTCTATTCTGATTGGTCGTTTCTCGCAAAACATAGCCCTTATGCTGAAGGCTATCAATTTGTCGACTTACTCGACTTTGGCTGAGCTTGACCTCGTGTGACAGCGCGATGAACCGCATACTGCCACCGGCACGGTTGATGCGCCAAAGCACTTCAAACTCGGTCACAGAAAGGGGACTAACTGCTCGCAGATCCCTATCAACGCGCTCGTTAACGACCTTGTGCGCATGAAGAAAGAGACGTGCTTCGAAGGGAAACTGCAGAAGCGGCTCGTCGTTCATTGCGGCTTCGATCGAGCATTGCGCAGCCAAAGGTGAACGAACGTTGAGCACGCCCGCTTCGCACGTTTTTCAACCATGATTTCGCAAGTCATCAAACTCCGATTATCGTCGCTCACGTCCGCCGAAACGCATCTCAATAGCATACCACAGCAAGTGTTGCCACTGCAACAAGATCGCGGCTTCCGCTGCGAACCCCGCTGGCTTGGGTTGCAACGCCATCGCCGTGTTCATGACGCGATCTGCATTGAATACGCTCACTCTAAGCCAGCCAGGGTTACGCGATGAAAGACGAAAAACAGTTGCCCTGCCGAGCGAATCATTCGGCCAGCTAACGACAGTGGCGTCGGCAGATACAACGACAAACGCGCCTACCATGTCCTGTTCCACCCACGGCGCCGATCGCACGCCAAAGCCCGTCATTATGACTGCTGGGTCTATGCTCGGCTATTCGCATTAGCGGAACTGATAACGGGTTTCAAAGCGACTTGTGATATTGCGCGCCGCGGCGAAGATTTATCGTCGCATCATGCCGCCATCAACATGTTAAGATCCAGCCGTCATATTACGTTCTAGATCGGACGCCAAGAATGCAACCATCTCCGCCACGTCAACAGCAAGTTGTGGACGGCCGAGCGGGATCTGGCCATTCGCCCACGCGTCAGCCTCTTGCAGGCTGGATGGTCCACCCGACCCCGCTACGCGGGAATCGACCAATGCTTCATGCAACGACGTTTCCACGACTCCGGGGCAGACCACGTTCGCGGTTATATCATACTGGCCCATTTCGGCGGCGATACTTTGGGTAAGCCCGATAATTACGAATTTAGAAGCGCTATACGCCCCAAGTTTCGCGAGTCCTTGCTTTCCGACAATCGACGCGATGTTGATAATGCGCCTCGTTTGCGTGCAATCATCCCCGGCAGGGCCGCCTTACAACTGAAGAAAAGTCCATACAGGTTGGTCGCTAGAATTCTCTCCCATTCGCTTTTCTCTATGTCAAGAAGATTGGATACTTGGGATATACCAGCATTATTTACCAGTATATCAATGTCACCTAAGCGAGCTTTTATCTGTGTGACGACTCGATTGGCATGGTCCTCCCGGCAAACGTCATGTTCATATGCGTCAGCTCTCAGGCCCCGCTCCAATAACGAATTCGCCACGGTCTTTGCGGCGGACACATTTATGGCGGTAATGGCAACCGTCGCCCCATATTCAGCAAGCTTGATACACACTGCCTCGCCGATACCATTCGATCAACCGCCGCCAGTGACTAGCGCGACCCGTCCGCTCAAATCTGGTACATTCGGTTCCTTAGGGTCCAAACCCAATCAGCGGGTTGAGCTGGAGCGGTCTTCCTGATTCACCGGTGGCGTGGATCATGGGAGGCGGTCATGGCGCTGTTTTGGTTGTCGGACGAGGC
>CAZZZX010000397.1:0-3621 GCA_964658585.1 uncultured Novosphingobium sp. | reverse complement strand
GGCGTTTCCGCTGCCGGCCCCGAGGCCGAGCACGCGGCCGTGGAACACGATCCGGCCGCCATAGACGTCGGCGGTGATCGTCGCGGGCTGGCCGACGCGGATGTCGCGCAGCTGGGTCTCGCGCAGATTGGCGTCGACCCACAGCGAGTCGAGCGGCACGACCGCCATCAGCGGCGTCCCCGGCGCGACGCGCTGGCCGAGCTGGACGGTGCGCTGCGCGACCACACCCGCGACCGGCGCGCTGATATGCATATAGGCGCGCTCGATCGCCGCCTGCCGGACCTTGGCGATCGCGGCGAGCACCGCCGGATTGTTGGCGACGGTCACGCCCGAGATCGCGCTCGCCGCCTCGGCCCTGCGCGCGACCGCGAGGTTGAGCGCGGCGCCCGCGGTGGTCACCGCATCCTGCGCATGGCTCAATTCCTCGCCCGACACCGCGCCCTCGGCGGCGGCGGCCTTGCGGCGGGCATAGTCGTTGCGCGCCTTGGCGAGTTCGGCCTGCGCGGTCGCGATCTCGGCGCCAGCCTCGTCGACCGAGGACTGGTTGGAGCGGATCGCGCGCACCGCACGGCCGAGATCGGCCTCCGCCGAGGCAAGCGCGACATCCGCCATCGCCGGATCGAGATCGATCAGCGGCGCGCCGCGCTCGACGCGCTGCGTATTGTCGGCGTGGAGCGCCAGCACGGTGCCGCCGTCGCGCGCGGTGATCGCCACGATGTTGCCGCCGACATAGGCATCGTCGGTACCCTGACTGGGTGCCGCGGTGAGCATCCGGAACAGATAGACCCCCACCCCGATCAGTACGACGAGGCCCAGGACGACGAAGGCGCGGCGGCGCGTGTTCGGGCGCGCAGGCTCGGGCGGCGGCGGTCCGGGCGGCGGCGGCGACATCGCTTCGGGCGTCGCCTCGAACTCGGTATCGTCGCGATCGAAGGTGGTGGACTGGTCGGTCATGAGCGGGTGTCCGGAAGGGGCGCGCCGCCGGGCGGGCGCGTGGGATCGAAACCGCCGCCGAGCGCGGCGACGAGCTGGATGCGGCGGGTCAGCGCATCGGCCTGGAGGCCGACCAGATCCTGCTCGGCCTGGAGCAGGCGGAAACCCGAATCGATCGCGTCGAGCTGCGAGCCGAGCCCGGTCCGCGTCCGCACCGCGTTCAGGCGCACCGTATCGCGGAACCCCGCGACGATGCGGCCCTGGTCGGCCAGGCTGCGGTCGCCGGCGCGGACATTGGTGATCGCGTCCGCCGCCTCGCGTACCGCGCCGAGCACGGTGTCGTTGTAGCTCGCCACCGCCTCGTCGAGATCGGCGGTCGCGCCGCGATACTGGGCACGCAGCTTGCCGCCCTCGAAGATCGGCAGCGAGACCGCGGGGCCGACGCTGTAGCTGAACGCGCCGCCGCTGAAGAAATTGCCCAGCCCGACCGCGGTCAGCCCGGCGAGCGCCGAGATGCTGACATCGGGCAGGAAGGCGGCGGCGGCGGCCTTGCGCCCCTGGATCGCGGCGTCGATCCGCGAGCGGCCGGCGAGCAGATCGGGCCGGCGCCCGAGCAGATCGGCGGGCAGCAGCTCGGGCACCGACGGCGCGCGATCCAGTGCCAGCGTCGGCGCCGCGATCTGCGGGTAGAAGTCCGCGCCGCGCCCGGCCAGCGCGGCAAGCGCATGGACCAGCACGTCGCGCTGCTGGACCGCCTGAGTGCGCGCCTGCTCGGCCTCGGCGAGCAGGGTCTGCGCGGTGCGCAGATCGAACTGGTTGGAGAGCTGGTTGCGGATGCGCGCCTGCACCAGGCCGACCGCCTGCCGACGCGTCGCGACGAAACCGTCGGCGACGCGGATCAATTGTTCCGCGCGCGCCAGCCCGACATAGGATTGCGCGATCGCAGCCGACAACGCCAGCCGTGCCGCCGCGACATCGAGCTGCGCGGCATCGGTCGCCGCCGACGCCTGGCGCACCAGCGAACGCTGGCGCCCGAACAGGTCGAGATCCCATTTCAGGCTGGCGACCGCGATACCGATATTGGCGTCATGCCCGCCCATCGGCGGTGGCACCAGCCTGTCGGCGATGCGCGCGCGATCGAGCTGGCCGCTGCCCGTCACCTGCGGCAGCAGCCCGGCGCGCTCGGTCTCGATCTGCGCGGCGGCGAGACGGACCCGCGCCAGCGCCTGGTCGAGCGACGGGTTGCCGGCGAGACCCATGTCGATCAGCCGATCGAGCTGCGGATCGCCGAACGCGCGCCACCAGCGCGCGTCGATCGCGGCGGTGCCGGCATCGAGTCCGAGCGCCGCCGGCGCGAGTCGCGTCACCCGGGGCTGGATGTCGGGCGCGGCGCAGCTCGACAGCAGCAGCGCGGCGATCAGCGCGCGCCTCATTCCGCAGCCTCCGGGAGCGCGACGTCGGACAGGCGGACATCGCCCGCCTTGCGCTCGACCGTGGCGAGCAGCTTGACCAGCAGATCGACGAGCCGGTCCGCCTCCTCCTGATCGAAATCGACGACCAGTTCGTTCCAGATGCCGATCGCGATCGGCCGGCCGGCCTCGACCAGCTCTCGCCCGGCGTCGGTGACGGCGAGGCGGACGCTGCGCCGGTCGGCGAGATCGCGCGCGCGCACGATCAGATGCTGTGCCTCCAGCCCGTCGATCAGCCGGGTGGTCGCACCGGTGGTGAAACCGAGCTCGAAGGCGAGCTCGCCCGCGGTCGACACCTCGCCCTCCGCGGTCAGCTTGAGACACGCCCATTGCGAGTAGCTCAGCCCGATCCCGCCGAGCCGCTCCTCGATGAGCCCGCGCGCGAGCTTGTCGATGCGCCGCATGAGGCGACCGGGCGCGCGCCGCGCCGTACAATCGGTGATCCGGAAACCCGCCATGATCGCTGCCTGTCGATTAAGTGCACAGGCAGATATTGCGACGGCAGCGAGCCGTCAAGATCAAGATTGCAAAACGAAACCTATTTCCGGCGGCAGCGCGGCTACTGCACCGCGGTCAGCACCGCGCGGACGCCGGGATGATGCGGATCGTAGGCAAGCTCGGCATGGAGGCTGCGCGCCATCGCATGGATCACGCGCGTGCCGATGCCGGTGCCGCGCGGCGTCGCCTCGGGCACCATGCCGACGCCGTCATCCTCGACCACCAGCCGGAACCCGCCCCCGCCTTCGCGCGTGAGCGTCACACGCACCGCGCCCGACACGCCTGCGCCATAGGCGTATTTGCAGGCGTTCGAGACCAGTTCGTTGACGATCACGCCCAGCGAGACGGCGCGATCGGTGGTCATCTGGATCGCATCGCAGGCGAGCGTCAGCGCGCGCGGCGCCGCCGGCGTCGACCAGGTCTCCTCGAGCTCGGCGACGAGTGCGGCGAGATAATCGTCCATCGCCACCGCATCGACCGTCGAGCCGGTGTAGAGCCGGCGATGGACCTGCGCGATCGCACCGATCCGCCGCTGGGTATCGTCGAGCGCGGCGCGCGCCGCGGGATCGGCGAGCGCGCTGGCCTGCAGACGGACCATCGCCGAGACGAGCTGCAGCGAATTGGCGACGCGGTGGTTGACCTCGCCCAGCAGCGCCTCGAGCCGGGCGTTGGTCGCGCGCAGATCGGCTTCCGCGGTCGTCTTGGCGTGTTCGAGTTGCGC